>NZ_JBWKDS010000014.1:107108-112869 GCF_056435845.1 Streptomyces sp. NPDC043867
CCCGGGGGCCGGGGCATGGCGGAGGGGGGGGACAGGGGGGTGGGGCCAAAGGCGCGACAAACCACCCCGCCCCTCCCCCCAGGGGTGCGTGGGACCGGGGGCCTCCCCCCCCCCGGTTTTCCCTGTCCGCTACTCGCCGGCGTAGGCCCTCTCCAGGGCGGCCAGGTCGAGCTTGCCCATGGCGTACATGGCCTGGGTCGTACGCGCCGCCCTCACCGGGTCCGGGTCTCCGATCATGTCGATGAGCCGGGCCGGGAAGACCTGCCAGGACAGCCCGAACCTGTCCTTCAGCCAGCCGCAGGGACCGCCCTCGCCGCCGTCCTCGGTGAGCCGGTTCCAGTAGTAGTCCACCTCCTCCTGGTCCGCGCAGGGGATCTGGAAGGAGATGGCCTCACTGAACGTGAACTGCGGGCCTCCGTTCAGAGCGACGAACTTCTGGCCGTTGGCCTCGAACTCGACGACCATCACGGAACCCGCGGGTCCCGGCCCCGCGTCGGTGTAGCGGCCGACCCTGCCGAGCCGGGAGTTCTTGAAGACCGAGACGTAGAAGTCGGCGGCCTCCTCGGCCTGGCCGTCGAACCACAGACATGTGGTGAATCCGTCGGTGGACATGCGGTACCTCCTCGGGCGGGAACCTCTTCACCTGTTTCGACCGATCCTCGTCCGAAAACTCATCGGTGGCGCGGGGAGCGCCGTACGCGGCAGAGGCCGTACGGATCACCCGGCCGGTGGGCCCCGGTGGCTCCACGCCAAAGACCCGGCACGCGGTGAACGACGGGCAGTCCTCGGTGACGCTCGTCGCGGCGGGTGGGCGGATGCCGCTCGTACCGCTCGGCGAGGCGGCCCGCGCCCCGTGAGAACGCGCGCGGGCATCGGACCGCGTGCCGATAGCATCCGCGGACATGAGCACGCCGCAGGACACCACGCCTCTCGTCCGCCCCTTCCGCATCGACATCCCCGAAAGCGATCTGGACGATCTCCGGCAGCGCCTCGACCGTACGCGCTGGCCGGACCAACTCCCCGATGTGGGCTGGGCGTACGGAATCCCGCGTGACTATCTGCGGGAACTCGTGCGGTACTGGCGGCACGACTACGACTGGCGGGCTGCGGAGGCGCGGCTCAACGAATGGCCGCAGTTCCTCACGGAGATCGACGGAGCCACGGTCCATTTCGCGCACATCAGGTCCCCGGAACCCGACGCGACTCCGCTGATCGTCACCCATGGATGGCCCGGTTCGATCGTCGAATTCCTCGATGTCGTGGGTCCCCTGACCGATCCGCGGGCCCATGGCGGCGACCCCGCCGACGCCTTTCACGTCGTGCTGCCGAGCATTCCCGGATTCGGCTTCTCCGGGCCCACACGGGACACCGGCTGGGAATTCCGGCGCGTGGCCCTCGCGTTCGCCGAGCTGATGCGGCGCCTCGGCTATGAGCGGTACGGGGCACAGGGCGGCGACTGGGGCGCGGCCGTCTCCCGTGAGCTGGGCCGGATCCGCCCCGAGGACGTCGTCGGCGTCCACCTGAACCTGCTGCCCGCGGGGTCCGCGACCTGCGAACCGTCCCCGGAGGAACTGGCCGGGCTGACCCCCGGGGAACGCGAGCGGACCCTCTTCTCCTGGGAACGCGGACAGCGATGGGCCCGTGAGGAACAGGGCTACGCGGACATCCAGGCCACCCGGCCGCAGACACTCGCCTACGCGCTGACGGATTCACCGGTCGGTCAACTCGCGTGGATCGCGGAGAAGTTCAAGCAGTGGACGGATTCACGCGAGCGTCCCGAGGACGCCGTCGACCGCGATCAGCTCCTCACCAACGTGATGCTGTACTGGCTGACCGGAACAGCCGGTTCGTCCGCCCGCCTCTATTACGAGCGCGCGCACGCGGACTACTGGGGTTCGCCCCCGGACCCGTCGGCCGCACCGACCGCGCTCGCCGTCTTCCCCCACGACAATTTCGTCCCGCTGCGGCACGTCGCGGACCGGACGAACAGGATCGTACGGTGGACGGAATTCGACCGCGGCGGGCATTTCGCCGCGATGGAGGAACCCGATCTGCTGGTCGCTGATGTGCGGGCGTTCTTCCGCCGGTTGCGCGCGAAGCGGTCCGGCTGAGCGAATCCCCGAAGCCATCTGCTCCTGGCGAATCTGCTGCGGGCAGAGAAAGTCGATGCGGTGGCGCGGGCGGGCCGACAGTGGAGTGCGCGGCGACGGCCGCCGCCCACGACAAGGAGGACCCATGACGCCACTCATCACCGGCTGGGACCCGGCCCTGAGGCCGCGGGGCGAGGACGGAGACACCCCCGCGACGCGCTTCGACGACCATCTCGCCGCGCAACTGCTCGGGCAGCGGATCGTCTTCCTCGGCACCCAGGTCGACGAGGTCTCCGCGAACCGGGTCTGCGCCCAGCTGCTCCTGCTCTCCGCGGAGGACGCGCGCACCGACATCAGCCTCTACATCAACAGCCCCGGCGGTTCGGTCACCGCCGGTCTCGCGATCTACGACACCATGCGGCTGATCCCGAACGACGTCTCCACGCTCGCCATGGGATTCGCGGCGAGCATGGGGCAGTTCCTGCTCAGCGTCGGCACGCGCGGCAAGCGGTTCGCGCTGCCGAACGCGCGGATCATGATGCACCAGCCCTCCGCAGGCATCGGCGGTACCGCGGCCGACATCGAGATCCAGGCGCAGAACCTGGAGTTCACGAAGAAGGCCATCGAGCGGATCACCGCGGAGCACACCGGGCAGAGCGAGGAGACGATCTCCCGGGACGGCGACCGCGACCGCTGGTTCACGGCCCAACAGGCATTGGAGTACGGGATGGTCGACCGGGTCGTGGAATCCCTCGACGACGTCCGGCCGGCCGCGTCACGTCCACGGATGGGGCTGTGACATGGGTTCCTACACGATTCCGAACGTCGTCGAGCGGACGCCGCAGGGTGAGCGGTCCTACGACGTCTTCAGCCGGCTGCTCTCCGAGCGGATCATCTTCCTGGGTACGGAGATCGACGACGGCGTCGCCAACGTGGTCATCGCGCAACTCCTCCACCTGGAGTCGTCGGGCCCGGAGAACGAGATCGCGATCTACCTCAACTCGCCCGGGGGCTCCTTCACCTCGCTCATGGCGATCTACGACACGATGACGTTCGTGCAGGCGCCTATCTCCACGTTCTGCGTCGGGCAGGCGGCGTCGACGGCCGCCGTGCTGCTGGCCGGCGGAGATCCCGGACGGCGGTTCGTACTGGAGCACGCGCGGGTCCTGCTGGGCCAGCCCGCGAGCGGCGGACGCCAGGGAACGGTGTCGGACCTCAGCCTCCAGGCGAAGGAGATGCTGCGGATCCGTTCCCAGGTGGAGGACGTGCTCTCCCGGCACACGCACCACGACGTGGCGACCCTGCGCGCGGACATGGACCGCGACAAGGTCTTCACGGCGCAGGAGGCGGTGGCGTACGGGCTGGCCGACGAGGTGCTGAGCCGCCGGCTCGCGCGGGTCTGACACTGCACCTCCGTGCCGGCGGCGCGGCATCCCGCGAGCCGTGCCCGGCGGGGCGGCGCGGCGGCGGCCCGCGCCGGCGGGCTCGTGCCGCGGACCCGCCGGAGCGTCGGCCGTCGGCTCGTCAGGCCGCCAGGCACATGCCGTTGTACGGCGACGCGGACGGCGTGCGCCCGCTGTGGCCGCGGGTGCCGGCCGGCCCGGCCTGGGCGAGGCGGACGAGTTCGCCCTGGGCCCGGGACAGCAGATCGGCGAGGCCGAGCCCGAGGGCGCGGGCGGCGGCCGCGAGGACCTCGGAGGAGGCTTCCTTGCGGCCGCGCTCCAGCTCGGAGAGGTAGGGCATCGAGATCCGGGCCGCGTCGGCGACGTCCTTGAGCGTCCGCTCCTGGGCGAGGCGCTCGCGCCGCAGCACATCACCGACGAGGTCGCGCCACAAGGGCTCCTTGACCGTCGGCCTGCGGCCGGTCGGGCCGTGGGGCGTACGGACGGGCTGCGGCCCCTGCGGTGCGCGCCCCGGGGCCGCGTCCGGCGACGGTCCCGCCGCCGGACGCAGGTGGAGGACGCGGGCTTCGTTCGGCATGTGGTTGCTCACCGCCTCAGGGTAGGAGCGCCGGGCGGGCGAGGACCGGGGGTTCCGCTGTCGGTGGAACCGCGTCGTACCACGCGGCCGGCGGCAGCAGCGTCTTCCTCGCCCGGGCCCACGGCTGTTACGAGCGCCGGGACCCGGCCACCCCGCCGGGCCCGTGGGCGGAGGACGAGCGGGACGCCACCGGCCGCGAAGGGCTCCCCGGATGCCTCGGCTAGCCGGCCCGGCGTAGGGCGGCGAAAGCCGGGTAGGCGCCGTCGAGAGCGATCGCCGGTGACGGCCGATCACCGTCACCGACCTACCCCATGGAGAACACAGTGCTGATGGCCCACCCCGCGGTCCTGACCAACCTCGTCGAGCAGTACGACACGCTGCGGGTGCTGCACGCCGAGGGCGGCAGTGCGGAGGTCCGGCAGCGTATGGACGATCTGGCCTACACCCTGTGCGTCGCGACCGGCACCAAGCACGTGGACGCGGCCCTCATCGCCGCCCGCTACCGGCTGCCCGGAGCCCGCACCGCCGACGACTCCGTCCTCACGAGCTGACGGCACGTCAGAAAGTTCTCCGGAAAAGACAGACATGCGCCGGGACTTACGGGGTAGCCGCGGAACACGATGCCTGGAAGGGCGACTAGTTTCGTGGGAGAGGTAATGGACACCGTCACCGCCGTGAGCCGGTCGAAGGTCAGCCAGGAGTCCGCCCGGACCGGAACTGGTCGGGACGAACTGCCGGTCATCGAGGATCCGCGTGCCGTGGCCCCGCGCGATGCGAGGGAGTTGTCCCGCCAGTTCTTCCGGCGCCTGACGGAGCTAGAAGAGGGCACGCAGGAGTACCAGTACGCGCGCAACACCCTGATCGAGATGAACATGTCGCTGGTCCGCTTCGCCGCGGGCCGCTTCCGTCACCGCGGCGACGACCTGGAGGACATCGCCCAGGTCGGGATGATCGGCCTGATCAAGGCCATCGACCGGTTCGAGATCTCGCGTGAGGTCGAGTTCACCTCGTTCGCGCTGCCGTACATCGTCGGCGAGATCAAGCGCTTCTTCCGTGACACGACGTGGGCGGTGCACGTGCCGCGCCGTCTTCAGGAGCTGCGGGTGGAGCTGGCCAAGGCGCGGGAGGAACTCTCCAGCCGGCTGGACCGGGACCCGAGCGTCGCCGAGCTGGCCACCCTCATGAACCTGCCCGAGAACGAGGTCGTCGAAGCCCAGATCGCCTCCAACGGCTACAACTCCTCCTCCCTGGACGCCGCGCTCACGGGCGAGGGGAACCAGGACGGCGAGGCCGTCCTCGCCGACTTCATCGGCGTCGAGGACGACGGCATGCGCCTCGTCGAGGACTTCCACACGCTGGCGCCGCTGGTGGCGGAGCTCAGCGAGCGCGACCGGCAGATCATCCACCTGCGGTTCGTGGAGGAGGCCACCCAGGCGGAAATAGGAGAACGCCTCGGCTGCTCCCAGATGCACGTCTCGCGGCTGATCAAGCGGATCATCGCCCAGCTGCGCACCGGCATGCTGAGCGACCTGAACCGCGTCGAGCGGGCCTGACACCCCGTATCTCCGCCGCAGCGACCGAACGGCCGGTGGGGGCGGCACCCAAAGGGTCTGGGGGGGGGGGCCAGGCGTTCTGGGGTGGGGGAAGAGGCCCCCATACATCTTCCGGTGAGCCACTTTTTTCTTTTTTGG
>NZ_JBWKDS010000014.1:112879-132297 GCF_056435845.1 Streptomyces sp. NPDC043867
GGGGGGGAACAGCCGAATACGTGGGAAGGGGCCCCCCCCCCCCGTCCCCCCCCCGAAACGACCGACTGTCCTCCGCCCCCCCCCCCCCGCTTTTCGGGTCCCCCCCACCGGCCGTTCGGCGCGAGGACGCACGTCCCACGCACGTCTCAGCGCAGCCACTGGTCCTTGTCGGCGGGCCGGTACAGGGTCACGGCGCGCGTCACCTTGTCGAGGACCAGCCGGGGCCCCGCCGCGCTGGTCACCTCTCCGTCGTAGGAGAACCGCGGGTCGCCGTGCAGCACTTCGAGCCGCAGGCTGCGGACCTGCGCCGTGGTGAGGACCCGGCTGTTGTGCAGAGTGCCGGTGAGCACGGCGATCAGCAGCCGCGTCCGGGCCAGCGGGGTGCCGCCGTCGACGGCGCGTACGTCCAGCAGTCCGTCGTCCAGTTGGGTCCGGTACGTGGGGGCGAAGCCGGCCGGGTGGTAGATGCCGTTGCCCGCGAACAGAAGCCACAGGCGCTTGGGCCGGCCGTTGACCGACACGCTGACCGGGCTGCCCGTGGCGAGGACCTTGGCCAGACCGACCACCAGAGCGGGCCACTTGCCGATCCGCTGCTCCAGGAGCTCCCGGGCGCTGACCAGATCGGAGTAGACACCCAGGCTGAAGGTGTTGACGAACACCTGCTCCGGGCCGCCCGGCGCCCTGGCGCGTCCGATGTCCGCGACGACCGCGTCGCCGTCCTGCACGGCCCGTGCGACGTCCTCGGCGGACTGGTTGCCGAGGTCCACGGCGAAGTGGTTGAAGGTCCCGCCCGGGAACACCGCGAGCGGCACGCCCACCCGGGCCGCCACCTCCGTCGCGGCGTTGACCGTCCCGTCGCCGCCGCAGGCGCCCAGGGCACCGCCCTGCTCCTTGGCCCGGCGTGCGGCCTGCTCCAGGAGGCCGGGCAGGGGCTCCCCCGGCTGAGGCACCGTGACCTCGGCCTTGGGCAGCAGGGAGCGTACGTGTTCGGCCGCGTCGGGGGTGTCGCCGCTCCGCGAGAGACCCGACGACGGGTTGACGACGACGTGGAGTCCGGCGCCGTCAGGCAGCGCGGGCGCGGGCCGGCGCGGGGGTGCCGCCGCGGCTGCCGCGTCCGGCTTGACCGGCCACCAGCGCGCGCTGAGCGCGGCGGCACCGACGCCGATCGCGACGCCGACTGCCACGTCACCGGGGTGCCGGACCCGGGACCGTATGCGGGCCATGGTCAGTGCGACGGCGCCGGGGACGACGAGCAGGCCGTAGCGAGGTGCTTCGAGGACGACCCCCGCCGCGAACGCGGCGGCGGAAGCGGCGTGCCCGGCCGCCTCGAGCGGCTGGACCTTGCGCGCCGCCGGGCGGGCGAGGGCACGGGTCGCGGCCGAGGCGAGAGCGACGGTACCGAGCCCCCGCAGCGCCGCACGGCGCGCGGTGCGGTCACCGGACGCGCCGAGCGCCGCGGCCGCGGCGGCCCACAGCAGACCGCCCGCCGCGACCCGGCGCCCCTTGGGTACGCCGGTGCTCCCGAGCCCCGCCCGGATCACCGTTCCGCTGCCCGGCAGGCCCCGGATGCCGCCGCCCGCCCGCAGAAACGCCCTACGCCTTGTCATGGTCGGCCCACCCTTGCGTCTCGACAACGGATCTCCTGGCCGGCAAGGACGTGCCGCCCCTGTCACTGTGCCCCGGCTCGCCGTATTCATGGACGGCCGCCCCGTCGTATGTCACCGGCTAGGAAGGGGAACGGAGCCCGCTCGGCGAGGTCTGCACCGGTGCGTCACGTGGTCTTGGGCAGCTTCACCACGGTCACGAAGAAGTCGTCGATCTGCCGGACGGCCGCGATGAACTGGTCCAGGTCGACCGGTTTGGTCACGTACGCGTTGGCGTGCAGCCGGTAGCTGCGCAGGATGTCCTCCTCCGCGGAGGACGTGGTCAGCACGACGACCGGGATGAGTGCGAGGTCGTCGTCCGACTTGATGCGCTCCAGCACCTGCCGGCCGTCGTACTTGGGCAGGTTGAGGTCCAGCAGGATCAGATCGGGCCGTGGCGCGTCCGCGTACTTGTTCTGGCGGTAGAGGAAGTCGAGCGCCTCCTCGCCGTCCCGGACGACGTGCAGGGTGTTGCGGATCTTGTTGTCCTCGAACGCCTCACGGGTCATCAGCTCGTCGCCCGGATCGTCCTCGACGAGCAGGACCTGGATGGGTTCCGCGGGGGAAGTCACGTACGTGCTCCTTCATGGGGGCGCGAGGCCTCGACCCGCTCCGGGGACTTCGGCTGCTGCGCCGCGGCGGGCAGGGTGAAGCACACGCGCGTGCCCTCACCGGCGGCACCGTCCAGGCTGATGCCGCCTCCGTGATGCTCGACGATCTTCCGGCACAGGGCAAGTCCGATGCCCGTGCCGTCGTACTCGTCACGGCCGTGCAGCCGCTGGAAGATGACGAAGACCTTCTCCCTGAACTCCGGTTCGATGCCGATCCCGTTGTCGCTCACGCACAGCTGCCACCGGCCGTCCTCCGGCTCCGCCGCGCACCCGACGACGACCTCGGGCGCCCGGTCGGGGTGCCGGAACTTCACCGCGTTGCCGATCAGGTTCTGCCACAGCATCGCGAGGGTCGTCGGGTCGCCCGTCACGGTGGGCAGCGGCCCCTCGCGCACGACGCGGGCCCCGTTCTCCTCCAGGGACACGCTGAGGTTGGCCAGTGCCCGGTCCAGTACGTCGTCCAGCGCGACCGTGGCCTGCTCCTCGCCGACGCGGCCGACCCGGGAGAAGGTCAGCAGGTCGTTGATGAGGACCTGCATGCGCTTGGCGCCGTCCACGGCGAAGTCGATGTACTGCTTGGCCCGGTCGTCCAGCTGGTCCCCGTAGCGCTTCTCCAGGAGCTGGCAGAAGGACGCGACCTTGCGCAGCGGTTCCTGGAGGTCGTGCGAGGCGACGTAGGCGAACTGTTCCAACTCGGCGTTGGAGCGTTTCAGTTCGAGGGTCTGGGCGTCGAGTTCCGCCGTCTGCTCGCGCAGGAGGCCCTCTCGGCTCTTCGACTCGGACAGCTCGTCCACGATGCGCCGGCGCATCTCCTCGACGGACCGGGCCACCGCCTCCAGGTCCCGGGGCCCGTCCAGCCGGATCCGGTGCGTGAAGTCTCCCCCGCCGACCTCCACGGAGGCCGCCTCGAGGGCGCGCAGCGGGCGCCCCACGATCCGGCGCAGGAGCAGCGTCAGCGCGACGCCGCTCGCCAGGAAGGCGGCGAGCATGCCGACGAAGAAGTAGGTGCGGAGCCGGCGGCTGTCCTGTGCCGAGGCGCGGGTCTCGTCGCTCAGCTGCCGGATGTCCCTCTCCAGCTGTGCGAGCCGGGTCCTGGTCGTGTCGAACGTGGTCTTGCTCGCGTCCAGACCGGGCGTGCTCCGTCCGGCGGAGGACCGGGCCGCCTCGATGAGGGGCCGCGCGTGGTCGCGGCGCCAGGTCTCTCCGGCAAGCCGGACCTCGCGCAGGTCGGCGGCGATCCGGGGATGTCCGGCGAGTTCCGCGGCGAGCTGGTCGTTCAGCTTCTTCTCGGCCCGCATCCCGGACTCGTACGGTTCCAGGAAGGAGGGGTCCTTGCTCAGCACGAAGCCGCGCACGCCCGTCTCCTGGTCCACGAGTGACGTCTCCAGCTGGAAGGCGGCCGACCGGGCGGGCTGGATGCGGTGGCTGAGCCGGTCGGTGCGCTCTTCGGCGCGGGACTGCAGGATGCTGCCGGCCACGGCGAAGACGAGGACGAGCAGCACGTTCGCCGCCAGCACGACGTTGATCCAGCCCTGCACGCTCAGCCGGGCCATGCCCGTCGGTTTCTCGTCCGTACCGCTCGCCGTGGGTCCGACGTTCTTCCGGGACACTGCCGGACGGTTCACGAGGCACCGTCCGTCGCCAGGTGCAGGACGGCCACGTCGTCGGCGAGCCCTCCGTGGGCCGCGGTCAGTTCCGCGACCTCGTCGACGACGGCGTCGACGAACGGCCGCCCGTGCAGGCCCATGTGTTTCCTCGCCACTTCGAGCAGTCCTTCTTCTCCGAGACGCCGGTCCTGTGCCACGACGCCCTCGAACAGGCCGTCGGTGAACAGGGTCAGGGCGCTGATGTCGTGCGCGGGCAGTTCGGTCTCCGGCCACCGGGCCAGGCCCGGGATCAGCCCGAGCGCGGGGCCGGGGGGCGGCTCCAGCAGGTCGATCCCGCCGGACGTGCGCACGAGCAGCCCGGGGTGCCCGGCCCGGATGAGGCGCAGCCGGCTGCGGTCCTCGCTCAGCCGCAGGATGGTGAGGGTGGCGAAGATGTAGTCGGCGGCGCGCTCGGCACCGAGGATCTCCTCCAGGAGGCGGACCTGCTCCGTGCCGACGCATCCGGAGAGCACGGCGGCCCGCCAGGCCACCCGGAGGCAGACGCCGAGGGCCGCCTCGGCCGCCCCGTGGCCCGAGACGTCGCCGATCACCGCGTGCACGGTGCCGTCCGCGCTCTCGACGACGTCGAAGAAGTCCCCGCCCAGCAGGGCGTGGTCCCGGCCGGGGCTGTAGCGGGAGGCCACCGCACAGCCGTCTCCGCGCAGCAGGGGTGTGGGCAGCAGCCCGCGCTCCAGACGCGCGTTCTCCCGGGCCAGCAGCCGGCTCGCCTGGAGTTCGGCGCTCGAGCGTTCGACCTGCTTGCGCTGGAGGGCGTAGCGCACCGCGCGGCTCAGGGTCTCCGGGCCCAGCCCGTCCTTGGAGAGGAAGTCCTGGGCGCCCTCGGCGACCGCGGCGAGACCCGCCTCGTTCTCGGCCACGCCGGTGAGCACCACGACGGCCGCGTCGGGTGACGCCTCGCGGACGAGGCGGACCGCGCTCAGTCCGTGGGTGTCGGGCAGGTGCAGGTCGAGCAGGACGCACACGGAGTGCCGCGAGCGCTGCAGGAAGGCGCGGGCCTCGGACAGGGATTTGCACCAGGTGACGCCCATCGGCAGGCCGCTGTCCGCGAGGACCTCGCGGACCAGCAGGGCGTCGCCGGCGTCGTCCTCGACAAGCAGCAGCGCGGGGGCTGCTTCCAGTTCCCAGAGCGGGTCGGACGTCCCCAGGCGAGGCATGACACCGCGTTCACTGATCCCCAGCGGGCGATCTGCCACGCTCATCCCCTCGAATCACCTGCGTCGGCCGTGGGCCGCGGTGAGCCTGCTGCGGCGGCACACCGGGCCGTGTCACGGCCGGCCCACCGGGCGCGGAGGCCGTCGGGTGCCGCTGTGTGCCGCCGAGGTCGTGGTCGCATCCTGCGTGTCCGGTTCAAGGGCGCAGGTCGAGGACGGCTCTGACGCACTTGCCGACCGGGACCCGGGCGACCGAGACCTCGGTGGCGAGGGCGTGCACGATCTCGAGTCCGTGCCGGCCGATGCGCTGGGGGTCGCGCGGAAAGCGCCGGGGCAGGCTCACGCTGCTGTCGTAGACCGTGACGGTCACGGAGCTGTCGGTTCCTTCGAGTTCCAGGATGTACGGTCCCTGGCTGTGCCGGTCCGCGTTGGTGACCAGCTCGCTGACGATCAGCAGGAGGTCGCCGCCGGCCCGCGGGTCGGCCTCGGCGCACCACTCCGAGCGAAGCTGCTCGAGAAACAGCTCGGCGAAGGCCCGTGCTTCGGCGATGCACCCCGGCTCGCCCGTGTAGTGCGCCGTCCGCCGAAGCGGTTCCACGGGCACGTCGAAGCCAGTCGGTATCACTGCTCCGCCCAAGTGCTCGATCATGCCTGTCTCTCTCGGAAGCCGGGACGTCCAGAAGCTGCTGCAGGGTGCTGCTACCCCGGGAAGTCGTTCTCAGTCATCCCGATTTTCTCCCGAGCCCCGGCAGGCCCGTCAGGGGGCGTACGGGAACTGCCTGCGAGTTTCGTCACAGGATTCCCACATGGGGACGGTGTCATCCCGGGGTGGCCGGGCAGGGCCCACAGTCGGAGAGCGAACGGTCACCGGGTGCGGTGCGAGTACAGAGGTTGCGGACAGATGGAAGGCCAGAACCCCCCTGTACGGGAGGAAGTGCTGCTTCGCGCCGCCGAGCAGTTGTCGTCCGCGGCGGAGATCCTGGTGGCCGTGTCGGCCCGGACGGCGATGGCGGTCGACAGCCGGCTGTCCCCGTCGCTGTTGCGCGCCCTGACCCTGGTCGGCACCTCCCCCGGCCTGAGCCTCTCGACGCTCGCCGACCACGCGCGGATCAGCCGCTCCCGGGCGAGCCGTGTGTGCGACAGCCTGGAGGGGGCGGGGCTGCTGACCCGCTCCCTGATCTCCGAGGACCGCAGGGGCGTCGCCCTGGACCTGACGCAGCACGGCCGCAGCGTCCTGGACTCCGTGCGGCAGCAGCGTGCCGCCTGGATCAGGGAAGCGCTGCTGCACCTGCCGGACGCCGACCTGAGGGCACTGCTGACCGGACTGTGGTCGCTCGGCCCGTCCCTGGCCCGTGCGTATGCGGAGCCGGGACGGGGGCCGTCCTGAGGGACGGGCGGCGCCGTGGGGCTCACCCCTGCGGAGCGTCAGCCTCCAGCGCCTCGGCCACCGTGCCGTACACGGGCAGCGCGTCCGAGACGCCGGTGATGCCCAGGAGCCGGTCCATGTACGGCGAGAGAGCCGCCAGCCGCAGGCGCGCGCCGAGCGCGCCGTAGGCCCGGAGGATGACGTTGACCGTGGTCGAGTCCGCGAAGGCGACCTCGGCCAGGTCGAGGACCACCGGGCCCGGACGGGCGGGGGCCGCCGAGGTGATCGCCTCGTCGAGCTGCCCCGCGTTGTCCAGGTCCACCTCTCCGCGGACGGCGATCACGGTCGACCGGCCGGCCTCACGCACGGACAGTGACATGGCCGCCTGGCCTGGACTCCGACCTGAATGCACGGCGATCCTTCGACTTCGGGGACAGGGACGCCTGCGGGGACATGGGGGTGGTCGCAGGGGGACGGTGTCTGTACGGCGCCGTCGTGGAGCGGTGTCTCGCCCCACCGTAGCCGGTCGTTGACCTCGGGCAACAATTACCTGCCGTAACGATCCGGTACACCTCGCGCGGCTCAAATCCCGCGCCGTTCCGGCCGGTTGCCGTCCCCGGGACAGAGGTGCATCCTCCGGTCCGCCCGGGGCAGACGGACAGAGCCGGATCCGGCCGACTGCGGCCGGTGGGCCCCAATGACCGGAGGTGGACGGTGGCCTGGTGGGTATGGCTCGTCGTCGTTGTCGCTGCGCTGGCGCTGATCGCCGTGACAGCCGTGTGGGTGCAGACGAGCAGGCGGTCGGGGACCGTCATCGCGGTGCAGCGCGGACGCGGGTTCGGGAAGAGCGGCAGGAGGGGGACGCGGTGAGCGAGCTGATGGCCGCCCGCGGTCTCACCAAACGTCCTGTGGTCACCCTGGGCGGTGATGTGGTCGCGCAGGTCAAGGACACCGTCTTCGACGGCCCGGCCGGCCGGGTCACGGGCTTCACGCTCAGTGGCCGGGGACTGCTCGCGGGTCCGCTGAAGCAGAGCCTTCCCTGGAACGCGGTGCACTCGCTCGGCCGGCACGCCGTCATGATCCGCGGTCTCGACGCACTCGCCGAGCCGGCCGCGGTGGTGGCAAGGGGCGAGGCGGCACACGGCCAGGTGCTGGGTGCCAAGGTGCTGACGGACCTGGGCGCGGAGGTCGGCACGGTGCTGGACATCGTGGTCGAGGGCGGCACCAGCGGGCGCGTGGTCGGTTTCCGGATCGCCGCGCGGGAGGCGCTGGAGCCGGGCTCGAAACGGCGTCGGCACAAGGTCTTCGTCCCGCGGGGCGAGACGCTCGCCGTCTCGGGACAGGCCCTGGTCATCCCCGCCGACGCCACCCGCTTCGTCGCCGACGACCTCGCCGGTTTCGTCAGCCAGGTCGAGGCGTTCCAGCTCCGCGGCGCCGCGGCCGGGCGCGCGGAGGCCGAGGACAGCGCGCACGGCGGGACGCGGGACGGGTTCGACGGAACCACACCCGGCGGTACGCGGACCGGGTTCGACCCAGGCACACCCGACGGGACGCGGACCGGGTCCGGACAGGGTGCGCGCAGCGGGGTTCAGGACGGGTTCGAGAAGGGGACGACGGCGTGATGATGTTCTCCCAGGCCCACGGGCTGCCGGTCGTGACGCTCGGCGAGGCGAACGAGATCGGCGTCGTCGAGTCGCTGGTCCTGGACGCCGGGTCCGGGACGGTCAGCCACGCGCGGATCTCCGGCGCGCGGGGCCGCAAGGAGACGGCGATCCCCTGGAGCGCCTTCCACGCGTTCGGTCCCGATGCCGTGCTCGTCCGCTCGGACCCCGCCCTCGACTCCGCCGTGCCGGCGCCCCCGGCCCCGCACGAAGCCCTGCGCGCCAGGGTGCTGACCGAGGACGGCGACGAGCGGGGCACCGTGAAGGACATCTCCTTCGACCCCGCCACGGGACGCGTCGAGAAGATCTACTCGGCGCTGGGTGAGATTCCCGGCGACCGCCTGCTCGGCCTCGGGGACTACGCCCTGGTCGTCCGGACCGGCTGACCGGGCGGCGGCAGCGCACTTGCCACTCGGCCTTACCGGTCCGGCCCCCGCTCAGAGGACCCGGGGGCCGGTGCCGGACCGCGGCGCACCGAGCGAGGAGGCCGACTCCGGAATGCGGGAGGTGGAGCCCGACTCCGTCGTCGTCTCACCGGAGGCCGACGAGGAGTCGGGGGGCGGTTCAGGAGCCGAGGACGTCGGAGGCGACGGAGGTGACGGGGGCGGCGGCGGTGAACTCGGCGGCGACGAGGGCGCCGACGGGGACGAGGAGGACGACCCGGGCGACGTCGTCTCGCATCCCGACGGCGCGGGCACACCGTGCGGGGACACGCACGGCGACGCGGAGCCGGAGCCCGGGGAGCTGACCGACGCGGACGGCCGCTCGGCCGGCGGTTCGGTCTTCTTGTCCTTCTTGCCGGTGTCGCCCTTCTCGCGCCGGAACCAGTCGTGGTGCTCCGGGTCGAAGAGGACGAAGACGTCGACGACCGTCGGTGCCGGCGTGACGACCACGACGTTCTGCGGCCGGTACGACGGCCAGGAGTCGCCCGTCGTCCTGGGTGTCGTCTTCTGCGGGACCGGCGGTGTCAGCGGGTTGCCGCAGGCACAGCGCACCTGCGGCACACCGCGGTCGTTCACCAGCACGGCCGTGCCCGCCTGCAGAACCGCCTGGTAGCTGGTGGCGGCACCGTCGCGGTAGCCGTGGTTGGTGACCCGCGTGTCCATGCGCAGCTGGACCGGGGTGAGCGAGCGCAGATGGGCCGGGACCTCCGAGGGCTGGACGCCCGCCACGGAGGCGAACGCCCTGTTCTTCGGCGGATCCGCCCGGAGCGCGGAGATCTGCTTCTCCACGTCGCAGCTGGCGGCCTTGCGGGTGCCGCCGTAGAGACCGGGTGCCGAGCCGTCCACGGCCCGCGTCACGTTCGCGGGCTCCGACGTGCCGGTGGGCGGTACGGGGGTCTCGGGCGTGGTGGAGCTGTCCTTCGCCGTCGACTCCGTGAACGGGTCGGGGCCCGTCTTCGCGGCGGCCTGAAGGAAGACCTCGCCGCCGCCGCCGTCCGCGGAACCCCCGGACGTGCCGTCCGGTCGGGTGAGGACGACGGCCAGGATCACCGCCGCCACGACCGCGGTGGCGATCAGCGCCACCCGGGGGGCCGACTTCCACCAGGGGCGGTCCGGGCCGCCGCCTCGGCTCGCGCCGCCGGGCCGGTGCGGTCCGGACGGTCCCCCGGGCCCGCCGCCTTGGCCGGGACCGCCGGTGCCTCCCGCGCCCGAGTCGCCGCCGGCGGGCCCCTGCGGGGGCCGGGGAGTGGGCTGGGTGGGGCCCGGCTGGGACGCACCCGGCTGCGAGGGGCCCGACAGCGGGCCCGAGGGAGGTCCTGTGGGACGGCCGGAGGACGGCGGTTCGACGCTCACGAGCTCTTCTTCCCTGCGTAGGGACACCGCGGCACTTCATCCTTTCTGTGCCGCTCCATTCCACAACGAGGCCATTGTGTGCTCCGGTCCCGTGTCCCCCGCAAGCGGACGCGGTCGGCCCTTCCCGGCGGGCGGACCTCCCCCGTCCTGCTTAGCGTGACCACGTGAGTCCTCAGACAGCGTCCGACCGGACCGTCGCCCGCCACGGCTGGGTCCAGGCCCTCACGACGGTCCTGGCCGGGCTGATCGTGATGGGCGTGATCGCCGCCCTCGGTCTGTGGGCGGCCGGTGCGGCCGACCTGCCCGACACCGCGTTCCCGCGGGTCGTCGCGGCGACCGTGGTGACCGCCGTCGGCGGGGGCATCGAGCTGTCCGGGGACGCCGGAGCCCTCGCCGACACGCAGGCGGCCCTCACCGTGATGCCGTTGTCGGTCACCCTCGCCGGGGCCCTGGTGATCGCCGCTGGCTTCCTTCGCCCGCTGCGGCACCGGGCCGTGGCCGGTGGGCCGGAGCTGGGCGGCTGGGCCGCCCGGATCGGCGTCGTCTGGCTGGCGGGACTGACCGGGCTCGCGCTCGCGGCCCGGCAGGACTTCGAGATCTCCCTGGGGGACGGAGCCGTCTCCGAACTCGGCGATCTGCTCGGCGCCTCCCCGAAGGTCGGCTTCGAGGCGGATCTGCCCGTCACCCTGCTGTTCGGGCTGCTGTGGCTGGCCGGTGTCCTGGTGCTGGCCCTGCTCGTGTCGCCCCGGGCCCCGCTTCCGGCCCGGCTGGTGCGCTTCCAGGAGTCGGTGCGTCCGGCCGCCTTCGCCATGGTCGCGCTGCTGTTGTCCTCCGTGGCCCTCGGGGTGCTCGTCGCGCTGGTGGTCGCCGCGACCCGCGGTCACGTCGCGGAGACCTTCGCCGTGATCCTGCTCGGCCTTCCGAACCTGGTGTGGCTCGCCCTCACGATCGGGCTGGGTGCCACCTGGGAAGGGCGGGTCGACGGACCCTTCGGTCTTCCCATGCCGCACGTTCTCGACGAGGTGCTGCGCACCCGGGACATCTCGACGCTCAACCTGCGCACGCTCGCCGAGTACGACGGCCGGGTGTGGTGGCTGGTGGCCGTCGACGCCGTACTGCTGCTGGGCGCCGCGTTCCTGATGGCCACCCGCTCCCCCGCCCGGGTGCGGGTCTGGCAGCACGCGCTGCACCTGGCGGCCGCGCTGGCACTGACGGTACTGACGGTCTGTCTCCTCGCCCGTCTCTCGGCGCGTTTCGGACTGTCGGTGCTCGGCATCGGAGATCTCGGCGGCGGCCTCTCCGGGCAGCTCCTGCTGCGGCCCGGGCTCTGGACGGCGCTCGGGTTCGCCGTGCTGTGGGGTCTCGTCGCCGGTTTCCTGGGCGCCCTCCTGGCGACGAGGGTGCGCCGACGGGGTGAGGTGCCGGTCCACCGGGCGGAGCCGGGCGGAGGCTGAGGCACGGCCTGGGTACGGGGGTGGCGGCCCGGCTGCCGGGGGCGCGGCTGAGGACCGTCCGAGTGGCCCGGGTCGCGGATCAGCGGCGGAAGACCGGGCGGGCCCAGTCCGGCGGCTCCGGCGGCGCGCCGGGATCGCCGGGCGCCGAGACGTGGTCCACCCGCGTCGGCGTACGACCGCCGTCCACCCGTCCCGTCACGGCGGCCCGCAGCGCCGCCGTGAACGCGAGGCAGGAGTCGTACCGGTCGTCGGGGTTCTTCGCCAGCGCCCTCGCCAGGACGGCGTCGGCGCCGGAGGTCAGGTCCGGCCGCTTCTCGGTGAGCGGCGGCGGCTCGTCGTACTGGTGGGCCCACAGCAGGGCCATGTCGTCGTCCCGCTGGAAGGGCGGCTTGCCGGCCAGGGTCTCGTAGACGACACACGCGAAGCCGTAGACGTCGCAGCGCCCGTCGACCGGGCGTCCGGAGATCTGCTCGGGCGCCACGTAGTCGAGGGTGCCGACGAACTGCCCGACGGTCGTGAACCCGGTCAGCGACAGCGACTTCTTGGTCAGCCCGAAGTCCGTGAGGTACACGTGCTCGGGGTGGTCGCTGTCCGTGCCGCGCGCCACCAGGATGTTGCCGGGTTTCACGTCACGGTGCACGAGGCCGTGCTCGTGCGCTGCGTCGAGCGCGGACGCCACCTGCGCGGCGATGCGGACGGCCGTCCCGGCGGGCAACGGCCCCTCGCGGTCCAGCAGATGACGCAGGTCCTGCCCGGCGACGTAGCGCATCGCGATGTACAGGACGCCGTCCGTCTCGCCCGCCTCGAAGACCGGCACGATGTGCGGATGGTCGATGGCGGCGGCCACCCGGGACTCGTGGGTGAAGCGGCGGCGGAAGGTGTCGTTGCGCGCGAGTTCCGGCGCGAGCAGCTTCAGGGCGACGGTCCGGTCGAGGCGGAGGTCCTTGGCGCGGTAGACGACGGCCATGCCACCGCGGCCGATCTCGCGTTCGATCAGGTAGCCGGCGATCTGCTTGCCCACCAGGCCCGAGGGCCGTCCCGCGTAGACGCTCGCGTCGTCGGGCGTGCCGCGCATCAGCGGCCGTCCCGGCGCGTGTCACGCCGCCGTGCGCCGTCGGGCGCGTCCGCGACGTGTGGCACGACACGCGTCGGTTCGTGTCCCCCGTCGGCGGCGGGCTCCCGTACGGGCCGGGCCGGCTCCCCCGGCTCCGGGGCACCCGGCTGCCGGGACGGATCGGTGTCCGTTCGCGCCACCAGCCGGGTCGGCTCGTGGGAGTGCGTCCTGTGCGCGCTGCCGACCGGCCCGGCTTCGTCCGCGGGCTCCGTCGGCGCGGGTCCGTCCGCACGGGGTGCCCGCGCCCCGGCGTGCGTCGGTTCGGCGAGCGGGGGCGGATGGGCCCCGGGCTCCGGTTCCCGTACGACCCGGGTGGCCTCGCGGTGCTGCCGTGCGGGCTCCGGCGCCGCGGCCGACGGCTCCCCCGGTACGGCGTACGTGGCCATCCGCGTGCCGTCGGTGTACACCCACCGCTCGTGGTCGGCGTCGTACAGCCACACCGACTCGCCGTCGACGACGACCCCGGCCCGCAGTCCCCGTGTACGGCCGCGGAAGGACTCCCCGTCGAGCCGGCCGGCGGTCAGGTCCTCCGTCGCGCTGCGGAAGCGGGCGAGCGACTCCTGGACGCGGGTGAGGAGCGGGCGCGGGTCCGCCGTGCGGGTGAGGGCGCTGCCGGCGGCGGGCGGCGCCTGCGGCACGGCGACCAGCAGCCGGCCGTCGACCCAGGCGGACCAGCCGTTGGCGCAGACGACGCGGCCCCAGTCTCCGGACCGGTCGACCAGCTGGACGGGCAGCAGCGCGTCGAGCGGCACCGTGGGCCGGGAGGGATCGGGGCCCTCCCAGGCGGACATTCCGTCCTGGGGGACGACATGGGTGGGGCGGAAGTCGGGAGCCGTCATCGCACCTACTTCCGCATGACCGCGGGCTCGTGGCGGCGCAGCAGACGGGCCACCAGGTAGCCGAAGACGACGGAGAGCACGACGAGCATCCCGATGTTCAGCAGCCACACGCCCGCCGCGTGCTTGAACAGGGGGTCCCCCGTGAGTTCCCCGGGGACGATGCGGGCGAGACCGATCGTGCCCGCCATCGCGCCCAGCGCCCACCGGGACGGCACCAGCCAGGCCAGCTGCTCGATGCCGGGCACCCCGTTGAGCTTCAGCAGCGCGCCGCAGAAGACCACCTGCACGATCGCCAGCAGCACGAGCAGCGGCATGGTGACCTCCTCCTTGCGCACCACCGCGGAGACGAGCAGGCCGAGCATCATCGCCGTGAAGGCGAGCATGGCCACGGCCACCGTGATCTCCGCCAGGGGCGGCAGAAGGACGCCCTTGCCGCCGGGCGCGCCGAGGTCGACGCCGAGCAGGGCGACCAGCGTGAGGACGACCGCCTGGAGGACCGTGATGGTCCCCAGGACGACGACCTTGGACATCAGGTACGCGGATCTGGACAGGCCGACGGCGCGTTCGCGCTGGTAGATGACGCGTTCCTTGACCAGTTCGCGCACGGCGTTGGCCGCTCCGGTGAGCACGCCGCCGACGCAGAGGATGAGCAGCGCGTTCATCGCCGTCTCCTGGGTGAGCCGGCTGCCCGCCAGTGCCCGGGCCATCGCGCCCATCACGAACGGCAGCGCGATCATGATGACGAGGAAGGTCTTGTCGGCGCTCAGCGCGGCGGCGTAGCGCCTGACCAGGGTTCCGAGCTGGGCGCCCCAGCTCTGCGCCTTGGGCGGCGGGCCGAAGGTACGGGCACTCTCCCCCTGGGGCAGAAGGGGCTGCGCGGTCGCGTGGGCGATGTACCGGCGGTTGAGCGTCGAGTCCCGGTACTCCCCCGCCCAGTCCCGGTCGTGGTCGCGCTCGAAGGCCTCGAACGCCTCGGGCCACTCCTGGAAGCCGAAGAACGCGAGGGCCTCCTCGGGCGGTCCGTAGTACGCGACCTTGCCTCCGGGCGCGAGGACCAGCAGACGGTCGCAGACGTCGAGGCTGAGCACACTGTGGGTGACCACGATGACCGTACGGCCGTCGTCGGCGAGTCCGCGCAGCATGTGCATCACCGAGCGGTCCATGCCGGGGTCCAGGCCGGAGGTCGGCTCGTCGAGGAAGAGCAGGGACGGTTTGGTCAGCAGTTCGAGAGCCACGCTGACCCGCTTGCGCTGGCCGCCCGACAGGCTGTGGATGGGCTGTCCTGCCCGCTCCTCCAGACCCAGCTCGCGGATCACCTCGTCGACCCGGGCGCGGCGTTCCGCCTTCGCCGTGTCCTGCGGGAACCGCAGCTCGGCCGCGTAGGTGAGGGCCCTGCACACGGTGAGCTGTGCGTGCAGGATGTCGTCCTGCGGGACGAGTCCGATGCGCTGGCGCAGCTCGGCGTAGTCCCGGTAGAGGTCGCGTCCGTCGTACAGGACGGTGCCCCGGTCGGCGGGTCGCTGTCCGGTCAGGGCGTTCAGCAGGGTGGACTTGCCCGCGCCGCTGGGGCCGACGACGGCGAGCAGGCATTTCTCGCCGACGGGAAAGGACACCCGGTCGAGGAGGGTCTTGCGTCCGCGGTCGACGGCGACCTCGAGGTCCTGGACGTCGAGGGAGACCTCGCCGGTGTCGACGTACTCCTGGAGCTGGTCGCCGACGAGGCAGAACGCGGAGTGGCCGATGCCGACGATGTCACCTGCGGTGATGACGGCCCGCTCGACGGGCTGTCCGTTGAGGAAGGTGCCGTTGTGGCTGCCGAGGTCGACGATCTCGTACCTGCCGTCCGGCAGGGCGCGCAGTTCCGCGTGCCGGCGTGAGACCACGAGGTCGTCGATGACCAGGTCGTTGTCGCCGCCGCGGCCGATGCGCACGGTGCGGGCGGGCAGCGGCCGTACGGTGGTCGGCTGCCGGAAGGTCCCGGTCGCGGAGGGTGTCAGGACGGCTGAGGGCCGCTCGGGGGCGGGTGGCGGGCGGTCGACGAGGACGACCCGGGGGCCGTCGGAGGGGTTGCCGAAGCGGATCACGCTGCCCGGCCCGACCCCCCACTCGTGGACGCGGCGGCCGTCGGCGAAGGTGCCGTTGGTGCTGTCCTCGTCCTCGATCGTCCAGTGGCCGTCCTCGGGCCGCAGCACCGCGTGGTGCCACGAGACTCGGATGTCGTCCATCACGACGTCGCTCAGCGGGTCCCGCCCGACGTGGTAGTCGCGGCTGGGACTGATCACCGTGGAGCCCGCCTCTGTTTCGAGGACGAGTTCGGGCGCTGTCGGCGCGACCGGCCGCTCTCCCATGCCTGAATTCTAGCGATTCATCCCGATGTACGCCTGGGCGGGGATCCCGGGTCGGGAGCAGCCGGGAACCGAGGCGGGCGGCGGTCAGGCCGCGGGTGTGGCGAGCACCGGGACGAAGCGCTGCATCCGCAGCGCGTCCACGGACTCGGCGAGCAGTTCGTACTCGGTGGTGTCGTCGTTCGTCGTGATGCGCACCAGCTTTCCGGCGGCCAACTCCTCGGCGACCACCTCCTGTTGAGCGGTATCGCCGCACCAGGCGCGCAGCACGGCCGGCACGTCGGGGACACCGGGGCCGACCGGCGCGATGGAGTTCGGGGGGAAGTTCGGGTTGTCCGGGTGCGGATCGAGACGCTCGGCGATCCAGGAGGCGCGGTCCCGCATCCACCACAGGGCCAGCGCCAGGGTGGGTGCGCGATAGGTCCCCAGCGGGACCCCGACGCGCTGACCGCCGCATATTCCGTACGCGGTCACATGGCACAGGAATTCGTCATGCACGATCGCTCCCCCATCACGGCGCTCGCTGCCGGTCCGGCCTCTCTTTCCTTGCGGCTCGTGTGCTGCGCACCGCGGTGCGGAAATGCTCATCGGTGCGAGGGTGCTCGGCGGGCGTGGCTGAATCACCCTGGTAATCGAGTATCGCCACTACTGACACTCTGTCACCATGCCATTCCAGCCAGTCTCTTGGCATATTCAGCGCCGTCGGTGGCCGAAACGGTTCGGGCCCTCTTACCCCCGAGGTAATCGACGGCCCCGGCCGCCGCCCGGCATGGTTGCGGTACCGGATCCCGGCGGGTGAACGCACCGCGGAATCCGGCCCCTGACCAGCACGTACACCTCAATGGAGGCTGACCGACCATGTCCGCAGGAAATGAGCGTCACGCATCCGCAGTGGCCCGCTACTTCGAGGCCTGGAACGCCCCGGACCCGGAGAGCCGGGTGAAGGCGGTGGCCGCCGCCTGGGCGTCCGACGGGACGTACACCGACCCCCTGGCCGAGGTCCGCGGCCACGACCAGGTGGCGGCGGTGATCGCGGCGGCGCGGGAGCAGTTCCCGGGTTTCTCCTTCCGGCTCACGGGTCCGGTCGACGGGCACCACGACATCGCCCGTTTCGGCTGGGAGCTGGTCAGCGAGGCCGACGGCTCGGCGCCCGTCGCCGGTTTCGACGTGATCACCCTCGACGGCGAGGACCGCATCCGGAGCGTGTCCGGGTTCCTGGACCGGGTGCCGGCGGGGGCCGCCTGACTCCCCGCGATGAGTTCTGCCGCTCCCGGTGGTCTCTTGAAGAAGGGAACCACTGGGAGCGGAGGACCCATGAACACGGCGAACACGCTGGACGAGCACTTCACGGCAGTGCTGCGGAAGAGCCCGCAGAAAGGTGGCTGGACCTATCTCGTGTGGCCGGAGTCCGTCGGCTTCTTCGGGACGCGCGGACTGGTCAAGGTGCGCGGCACGGTCGACGGATACCCCTTCCGCAGCTCCTTCATGGCCCTGGGCGACGGGACGCACAAACTGCCCGTCAGGGCCGACGTCCGCAAGGCGATCGGCAAGGAGGCGGGAGACACGGTGGCCGTCCACCTGGAGGAGCGTCTCGACGCGCCGGGCGGCTGACGGAGGACGCCCGCCGTCTCAGTGACCGGCCACGCCGATGATCCGGTCGATCCGGGACAGCTCCTCCGGGGAGAAGTCCAGCGTGTTCGTCGCCGCCACGCTGTCCTCCAGCTGCTGCGGGCTGCTCGCGCCGATCAGGGCGGAGGTCACCCGGCCGCCGCGCAGCACCCAGGCCAGGGCCAGCTGGGCCAGGGACTGACCGCGGGACCGCGCGACCTCGTCGAGCTCGCGCAGCTGCCGTACCAGGTCCTCGGTGACCCTGTCGGCACTCAGGAACGGGCTGTCGCTCGCCGCCCGCGACCCCTCGGGGATCCCGTCGAGGTAGCGGCTGGTGAGCAGGCCCTGCTCCAGGGGCGAGTAGGCGATGGAGCCGACCTGGAGTTCGTCCAGCGCGTCCAGGAGCCCTTCCTC
Organism: Streptomyces sp. NPDC043867; assembly: GCF_056435845.1. NCBI lineage: Bacteria > Bacillati > Actinomycetota > Actinomycetes > Kitasatosporales > Streptomycetaceae > Streptomyces > Streptomyces sp. NPDC043867. Next base: position 130,549 of record NZ_JBWKDS010000014.1, read on the forward strand.
CTCGGGCCGGCGGTCGAGCATCGAGTAGCGCGGCTGGTGGATGAGCAGCGGGGTGCCCAGTTCGCCCAGGATGCGAGCGGCCTCCCGGGTCTGGTCCGGCGAGTAGTTCGAGACGCCGACGTACAGCGCCTTGCCCTGGACGACCGCCGAGTGCAGGGCGCCCATCGTCTCCTCCAGGGGAGTCTCCGGGTCGGGGCGGTGCGAGTAGAAGATGTCCACGTGGTCCAGGCCCATCCGGGACAGGGACTGGTCGAGCGAGGACAGCAGGTACTTGCGCGATCCCCACTCGCCGTACGGGCCCGGCCACATCAGGTATCCGGCCTTGGTCGAGATGACCAGTTCGTCGCGGTAGGTGGTGAAGTCCGCCTTCAGCGCGGCACCGAGCGCCGACTCGGCGGCGCCGGGGGGCGGGCCGTAGTTGTTGGCCAGGTCGAAGTGGGTGACGCCCAGGTCGAAGGCGCGGCGCAGGATCTGCCGCTGGGTGTCCACGGGGCGGTCGGGGCCGAAGTTGTGCCACAGGCCGAGCGACAGCGCCGGGAGTTTCAGACCGCTGCGTCCGGTGCGGCGGTAGGGCATGGCCTCGTAACGGTCGGTGTGCGCCGTGTACAACGTGGGCTCCAGGAAGAAAGAGTTCCGGATGAGACGTCCTCCACTCTCGCCCGCCCACCGGCCAGTGGTCCAACAGGAGAATCGGATGGGATTCAGCGTCTAGGCTTCTCAATCATGGAACTGCGCCATCTCCAGCATTTCGTGGCCGTCGCCGAGGACCAGCACTTCACCCGCGCGGCGGAGCGGCTGCTGGTGTCGCAGTCGGGCCTGTCCGCCTCCATCCGCGCACTGGAACGGGAGCTACAGGCGCCGTTGTTCGTGCGCACCACCCGCCGCGTGACGCTGACGGAGGCCGGCCGTGCCCTGCTGGGCGAGGCGGAACGGATCCTCGCCCAGGTGCGGGCCGCCCACGACGCGGTGGCGGCGGTCCAGGGCGTCCTGCGCGGCACACTCTCCCTGGGCACCGAGCAGTGCGTCGCCGGGGTGGGGGTGGCACGCCTGCTGGCCGCGTTCCGGCGGCAGCACCCCGATGTGGAGATCCGGCTGCGGCAGGCGGGTTCGGGGGCGCTGGCCGAGGAGGTCGCCGCCGGGCGCCTGGACCTGGCGTTCGCCGTCAGGACCCGGGCGGACACCGAGCAGCTGCGTTCCGTACCGCTGACGGGTGAGCCGATGACCGTTCTGTGCCATCCCGCGCACCGTCTGGCCACCGGGGGCCCGGTCGCGCCCGGGGATCTGGGCGGGGAGGCCTTCGTCGACTTCCACCCCGACTGGGGGCCGCGGCGGGTCACCGACGCCGCGTTCGCCGCGGCGGGCGTCGAGCGGACGGTGGCTCTGGAGGTGAACGACGTGCACAGCCTCCTCGAACTGATCCAGCAGGGGCTCGGGATAGCCGTCGTGCCGCGCCACTTCGGGCACAAGCCGGAGGCGGTCACCCTCACCTCACTTCCCCTGAGGGGCACCGAGGACGTGTCGTACGAGACCGTCGCGATGCTCCCGCCCGAGGACGCCACGAGTCCCGCGGCCCGGGCGCTGATGGCTCTTCTCGCCGACCTGCCGCGGGTCCCGGAGCCGCGCCGGGAGGACACCGCTCGCGTGTGACGGGCCGGCGTACTCCCGCGGGGTGCCGTCGGCCGGGGGGGGGGGGGGGGGGGGGGGGGGGGGGGGAGGGGGGAGGAGGGGGGGGGGAGAGGTGACGCGCGG
>NZ_JBWKDS010000014.1:132307-181658 GCF_056435845.1 Streptomyces sp. NPDC043867
GACGGGGTATGTTTTGGGTGTTGCCCTGTCCCGCTACCCTCCCCTCCTCCGCCCCCCCCCCCCCCCCCCCCCCCCCCCCCCCCCCCCCCCCCCCCCCCCCCCCCCCCCCCCGGCCGGCTCACTCGGCGGACTGGGTGAAGTCGGCGTGCAGCCGCCGGGTGTGGTCCACGTACCTCCCGGGCCCGGTCAGCGTGACCGTCGCCGTCAGTCGCGGGTCGGTGCTGGACGCGGCCAGCCGCAGCTCCAGTGCGCCCGGCTCCACCACGCGCCGCCCGTCGCGGCCGGTGAACGCGGCGAGGTCGGCCGGTACGCTCACCCTGACCCGGCGCGCCTCGCCCGGCCCGAGCGGCACCCGGGTGTACCCGATGAGCCGCTGCACCGGCTGGACGACCGAGGCGACGGGGTCGTGCAGGTACAGCTGGACGACCTCGGTGCCCGCCCGGTCCCCGGTGTTGCGCACCGTGAAGGCCAGTGCGAACGCGCCGTCCGTGGGACTCTGCGCGTCGCCCACGGCGAGGTCGCTCCAGGTGAACGAGGTGTACGAGAGGCCGTGTCCGAACCCGAAGGCCGGGGTCGGGTCGATGTTCGACACCTCGCTGGCCTGGGCGAGCCGCGCGCCGAGATAGGTGGCGGGCTGCGCGCCCGGACCGCGCGGCACGCTGACCGGCAGCCGCCCGGAGGGGTTGGTACGGCCGCTGAGGACGCCCGCGATGGCCGCGGTGCCCTCGGCTCCGGGGAAGAAGGTCTGCACGATCGCGGCGGCCCGGTCCGCGGCGCGGCCCAGTGCGTAGGGCCGCCCGGCGACCAGGACGGCGACGACCGGCGTTCCCGAGTCGAGGACGGCGTCCAGCAGTTCCTGCTGGGCGCCGGGCAGCGCCAGGGAGTCGGCGTCGCAGCCCTCGCCGCTCGTCCCGCGCCCGAACAGCCCGGCCCGGTCGCCCAGGGCCGCGATGACGAGGTCGGCCCGCCCGGCGAGCTCTGCCGCCCCGGCGATGCCGGAGGTGTCGCCGTCGTCGATCCCGGTACCGCGCGCCACGGTGATCTCCGCGTCCGGGAACTCCCGCTCCAGGGCGTCCCGCAGCGAGGGCAGGTCGATGCCCGCCGGGACCTGCGGATGGTGCACGCCGACGTGCAGCGGGAAGGAGTAGCAGCCCAGTACGGCGGTCGGCTCCTGGGCGTTGGGGCCGACCAGGGTGATGCGGCGCGGCTTGGCGAGCGGCAGCGTCCCGTCGTTGCGCAGCAGCACCACGGCCCGGTCGGCGATCTCCCGGGCCAGCTCGCGGTTGGCCGGAGTGTCCAGGTCGACGGTGCCGCGCAGGGTCTGCGGGTTGTCCGGGGCGGCGCCGGCGAGGGCGGCGGGAACCGGGTTCCAGTGGGCGTCCAGCAGACCGAGCCGTGCCTTCTGTGTGAGCACCCGGCGCAGGGCGCGGTCCACGAGCGGTTCGGGCACCCGCCCGGAGGTGACGGCCTCCAGCAGAGGGGCGCCGAAGGTCTTGACGGTGGGCAGTTCGACGTCGACGCCGGCGTGGAGCGCGGCTCCGGCGGCATCGGCCCAGCTGTCCGCGACACCGTGCAGGATCTTGAGGAAGGCGATGCCGAAGTAGTCGGCGACCACCGTGCCCTCGAAGCCCCAGGTGTCGCGCAGCAGCCCGGTCAGCAGTTCCTCGTCGGCCGCGGAGGGCAGGCCGTCGGTGTCGGTGTAGGCGTGCATCACCGACTGGGCCCCGCCCTCGCGCAGCGCCATCTCGAAGGGCGGCAGCAGGACGTCGGCGCGCTCCCGCGGGCCGACGGCGACGGGGGCGAGGTTGCGTCCGGCGCGTGAGGCCGAGTAGCCGACGAAGTGCTTGAGGGTGGCGACGACTCCGGCCGACTCCAGACCCTGCGCGTAGGCGGTGCCGATGGTGCCGACGAGGTAGGGGTCCTCGCCGATGGTTTCCTCGACGCGGCCCCAGCGGGCGTCCCGGACCACGTCGAGTACGGGCGCGAGGCCCTGGTGGACGCCGACGGAGCGCATGTCGCGGCCGATGGCGGCGGCCATGCGCCGGATCAGGTGCGGGTCGAAGGTGGCTCCCCAGGACAGGGGGGCCGGGTAGGCGGTGGCGCCCCAGGTGGCGAAGCCGGTGAGGCATTCCTCGTGGGCCATGGCCGGGATGCCGAAGCGGTTCGCCGAGGCGATGCGCTGCTGGGTGCGCATGAGGGAGAGCGCGCCGAGCGCCGGGTCGACTGGAGCCGTGCCGAAGGGGCGGGTCAGCTGTCCCAGGCCGGCCGGCAGGAGCGCCTCGATGTCGACGGCCTCCTCCATGTCGTGCTGGTGGGGCGCCACTTCGCCGCCCTCGTCGGACGCGCCGACCCACACGCCGAAGAGCTGCGCGAGCTTCTCCTCGAGGGTCATGGCGGCGATCAGGGCGGAGACCCGGGTGTCGGTGTCCTGGTCGGGGTCGTTCCAGACGTGCGGGACGGAAACGGGGGTTGTCTCAACTGCCACGTTGGCGGTCACTTTCCTCCGACGCCCATGAGGCCCTGGACCAGGGCGCGACGGGCGAACAGGTAGACGAGCAGGACGGGCATCATGGACAGCACCACGGCGGCCAGCAGGCCCGGGATGTCGATGCCGTGCTCGGTTTGGAAGTTGTAGAGGCCCAGCGTGATCAACTTGGTCGAGTCGGACTGGGTCAGGACGAGGGGGAACAGGAAGCCGTTCCACGCCTGGAGGGCGGAGAACACCACGATGGTGGACAGCCCGCTCCTGGAGAGCGGGAGCACGAGCTGGAAGAACACCCGCCGGGTGGACGCACCGTCCATGGCCATCGCCTCGAACAGCTCCTGGGAGATGTCGCGCATGGTGCCGCTGAGGATCAGCGCGGTGATGGGCATGCAGAAGGCCGCGGTCGGCAGGATGACGCCGATCAGGTTGTCGTAGAGCCCGGCCTTGCTGATCAGGTAGAACATCGGGACGATCACGGCCTGGGCCGGGATGGCGAGGCCCAGCAGGAACAGCCGGAAGACTCCCGAGGTGACCCTGCCGCGGGCACGCACGATCGCGTAGGCCAGCGGCGGTACGAGCAGGAGCACCAGGCCGACGACGCACACGGTGACGATCACGGTGTTGAGGAAGTAGCGCCCGAAGCCGTTGGAGAAGGCTCCCGTGTAGTTGTCGAGGGTGAAGCTGTCCGGGAAGGACAGGGGGCCGTTCTGTGCGTACTCGGAGCGGGACTGCACCGTCGCGGCGAGCATGACGTACAGCGGCAGGCCGACGAGCAGCAGCCAGCCTACGGAGGCCGCGCCGGCCACGTAGTTGGGGCGTCTTTTCATGACAGACCTTCCGCGGAGCCGCGCATCTTGTCGTAGCCCGAGACGCGCACCACGATCAGTGAGATGACCGTGGCGGCGATCACCAGGACGAGTGCGATGGCCGAGGCGGCGCCGAAGTCGAAGCCCTTGAAGGCCTTTTGGTACATGTAGTAGGCGCTGATGGTGGTGTCGGTGCCGGGTCCGCCCTGGGTCAGGATGAGCACGGTCTCGAAGGTGGTGAGGCCGCCGACCACCATGAGGATCATCGAGGTGATGATCGAGTTGCGCAGCTGCGGCAGCGTGATGTGGAAGAACTGCCGGTAGCGTCCGGCTCCGTCGATCTCCGCTGCCTGGTAGAGGACTTGGGGTATCGCGCGGGCGGCTCCCTGGTAGATCAGCGTGTGGAACGGCGTGAACTGCCAGGTGCTGACGAAGGCGAGGACACCGATCGCGGTGGACTGGCTGCCGAACAGATTGCCGTCGCCGAACAGCCACTTCGCCTGGGACGGAACCCCGAAGTTCGGGTCGAGCAGTGCCCGCCACAGCACGGAGACGGCCGTGGACGACAGCAGCAGCGGGACGAAGTAGACCGCCGACAGGACGGCACGGTTGCGTTGTCTTCCGGCGGCCCAGACGCCGAGCAGGATGCTCAGCGGGGTCTGGAGGGCCACGCCGAGGGCAGTGATCAGCAGGCTCAGCCAGATGCTCTCGACCATGACCGGGTCGGCGAAGACCCGGCTCCAGTTGTCCGTGCCGACGAACTCCGGTGATCCGAGGCCGTTCCAGCTGGTGAAGGACAGGACTCCCACCATGATCAGTGGGGCGATCGCGAAGAGGCCGAAGAAGACCGTGGCCGGGAGCGCCCAGGCGAATCCCGGGTGTCCCACGCCGGAGACACCGGCGCTCCTGTTCCGGCGGCGGGCGGCCGGCTCGTCCGCCCGGGTGGGCGGACGGACTCGCGTCATCTGTGTGGTCATCGCGGACTCAGGCGGTGGGAAGGGCCTGCATGGCCTTGATGAAGCCGTCCGCGTCGAGCTGGCCGTTGAAGAACTGCTGGACGGCCTGGTGGATCGGGGTGATGGCCGCGGGCGGGTAGGCCTGGTCCCACGACAGCTGGAAGGACGGGGCCTTCTTCACCAGGTCGAACTGGTAGCGCGAGTACTCGGGGCTGGCCGAGGTGTCGAGGAACTTCTCGGTGTTCGTCGTGGTCGGCAGGTTGCCGATGGACAGCTGCTTCTTCACGAAGCTGTCGGAGTACATGAGCTTCAGGAACTCCGCCACGGCCTCGGGGTGCTCGGTCTTCTTCAGCACGGAGTAGAAGTTGTTGGTGTTGCCGACCAGGTTGCCGGGGTCGCCCTTGGCGCCCTCGACACTGGGGAAGGCGCTGTAGCCGAGGTTCTTCTCGGCGAACTTCTTGTTGGCGTCCTGCTGGGTGGAGTATTCCCACGAACCCATCAGCTCGAAGCCGGCCTTGCCGGCGGCCAGCAGAGCGGGTGACCCGCCGTCGGTGAACTTCACCGAGTCGAAGTTGGTGCCGAAGGCGCCGGCGTCGATCAGGTCTTTGAGCATGCTCAGCGCCTTCTTGCTGTCCGCGCTCGCCCAGGCGTCCTTGTCCCCGTCGAGCGCCTTCTGGAAGAGCCCGGGGCCCGCGACACGGTCGTAGAGGTACTCGAACCACATCAGCGTCGGCCACTGGTCGCCGCCGCCGAGGGCGATCGGCGTGACGTCGGCCGCCTTGAGCTTCTTGACCGCTCCGAGCAACTCGTCCCAGGTCTTGGGCTGTTCGACGCCCGCGTCGGCGAGCACCTTCTTGTTGCTGAACAGCAGGACGGGCTGGGTGCCGCGCATCGGGATGCCGTACGGCTTGTCGTCGATCCTGGCGGTGTCGAAGACCGAGGGCAGGAACTGGGCCACCAGAGAGGGATTGTCCTTGATCATGCCGTCCAGCGGCAGGAGCAGATCCGCCTTCACGAACGGCTGGATGCTGCCGCCGCCCCAGTTGAAGAAGACGTCCGGGGCCTGCGGCGTGCTGATGATCGTCTGCAGCTTCTGCTGGTAGTCGGCGCCGGGGATGGTGTCCAGCACCGCCTTGACCTCGGACGTCTTGTTGAACTCGGCGACGAGCTGCTTCTCGACCTTGTTGGTGGCGTCCCCGTAGACGAGGACGTGGATCTTCCCCCCGTCGGAGGACGACGTGCTGTCCCCGTCCCCACAGGCCGCGAGGCTCAGGGCCAGGGCCATCGTCACGCCTCCGGCGAGCATCCGGGGGAACCGCGCACGTGTCTTCATGGCGCACCTTTCGAAAGTTTCGGCCGCATTGCCGAAAGTCACTGCGATTCCTGGACCGTAAGGGAGGCCTCTTCGGGGGTCAACGGGGGTGCAAGCGTGCGATCAAACCGTTATCGAGGAGATCACCCCGCCTTCGCGCCTGCACACTCTCGGCCAGAGTGCGGGGAGTTGCGCGCTAGTGGTTGACCGACCGGACCCTTGCCCATAAGTTCTGCGCAGCCATTCGGAAACATGCTCGCAACTTTCGAATGCAGCACCTCGCACTCTCATCCACCCCGCCCTCACGCACACCGCCGGACCGCTCCGGCACCCGTAGAAGGGGATGACATGCACATGATCTTCACGTCGGTCGACCGCGGCCCCGCGCCACCGCCCCGGCGGCGTTCCCGCGCCCGTAAGGCACTCGTCCTGGCCACGGCGGGCCTCCTGGCCGCCGGGGGCGTCGGAGCCCTCTCGGACACGGCCCACGCCGCCACCACCCTCGGCTCGGCAGCGGCCGCCCAGGGCCGCTACTTCGGCACCGCCGTCGCGGCGGGCCACCTCGGCGAATCGGCGTACGTGTCCACGCTCGACCGGGAGTTCACCTCGGTGACCCCCGAGAACGAGATGAAGTGGGACGCCGTCGAGCCGTCCAGGAACTCGTTCAGCTTCGGGTCGGCCGACCAGATCGTCAGCCACGCCCAGAGCAAGGGCATGAAGGTCCGCGGCCACACACTGGTGTGGCACTCCCAGCTGCCCGGCTGGGTGGCCGGTCTGGGCACCGCCGACCTCAGAACGGCGATGAACAACCACATCACCCAGGTCATGCAGCACTACAAGGGGAAGATCCACTCCTGGGACGTCGTCAACGAGGCCTTCCAGGACGGCAACAGCGGCGCACGACGCAGCTCGCCGTTCCAGGACAAGCTCGGCAGCGGCTTCATCGAGGAGGCGTTCCGCACCGCCCGCACCGCCGATCCGGCCGCCAAGCTCTGTTACAACGACTACAACACCGACGGCGTCAACGCGAAGAGCACCGCCGTGTACAACATGGTGAAGGACTTCAAGTCCCGCGGTGTGCCGATCGACTGCGTCGGCTTCCAGTCCCACTTCAACAGCGCCTCGCCGGTACCCGCCGACTACCAGGCCAACCTGCAGCGCTTCGCCGACCTCGGCGTCGACGTACAGATCACCGAGCTGGACATCGAGGGCTCCGGCGCGTCCCAGGCCACGAGTTACGGCAACGTCGTCAAGGCGTGCCTCGGCGTCTCGCGCTGCACCGGCATCACCGTCTGGGGCGTCACCGACAAGTACTCCTGGCGCAGCAGCGGCACCCCCCTGCTCTTCGACGGCAACTACACCGCCAAGCCGGCCTACGGCGCCGTGATCTCGGCGTTCGGCGGCACCGGGGGCGGAGGCGGAGGCGGCAATGCCACCTGCTCCGTCGCCTACAGCAGGACCGCGTCGTGGAACGGCGGCTTCAACGGCCAGGTGACCGTGACCGCGGGCAGCACCGCGATCAGCGGCTGGACCGTGGCGGTCACAGTGACGCCGCCGCAGAAGGTCTCCGCCACCTGGAACGGCTCACCCACCTGGGACAGCAGCGGCAACGTGATGACGATGCGGCCCAACGGCAACGGCAACCTGGCCGCGGGCGCGTCGACGAGCTTCGGCTTCACCGTCATGACGAACGGCAACACCTCGGCACCGGCGATCGGGAACTGCACCGCGTCCTGACCACCTCCGCCCCGGGCCGCCCGGGCCCGCCCCGCGGACAGGCACGCAGCTCCGCGGGCGGTGCCCGGGCGGCCGTCCCAGGTACAGCAGTCAGTACAGGAAGGACGCGCACATGACCGAGATGTCCCCACGGGGACCGGCCGCCGCCCGGCGGCCGGCGAGAGCACGGCTCACGGTGAGAGCTCGGCTGACGGCTCTCCTGGCAGGGATCCTGCCCCTGCTGTCGACGCTCCTCCTCGTCGTCGCCGCGCCTCCGGCGTCGGCTGCCACGCTGACGGAGGTGACCGGCTTCGGCAGCAACCCGAGCGGTCTGCGGATGCACCTGTACGTGCCGGACAGCGTCCGTGCCAGGCCCGCCGTGCTGGTGGCGGTGCACTACTGCACCGGTTCGGGTCCCGCCTTCCACGCGGGCACGGAGTTCGCCTCGCTCGCGGACCGGTACGGCTTCGTCGTCGTCTATCCGTCGGCGACCCGGAGCGGCAACTGCTTCGACGTCTCCTCCCCGCAAGCCCTCAGGCGGGACGGCGGCAGCGACCCGGTCGGCATCAGGTCGATGGTCCGTTACGCCGAGGAGCACCTGAACGCCGACCCCGGCCGGGTCTACGTCACCGGGGCCTCCTCCGGCGCGATGATGACCAACGTCCTGCTGGGCAACTACCCCGACGTGTTCAAGGCCGGCGCCGCCTTCATGGGCGTACCGCACTCGTGCTTCGCCACGACCGACGGCTCGGGCTGGAACAGCGCCTGCGCGAACGGGACGGTCGACAGGACACCGCAGCAGTGGGGCGACCTGGTCCGGTCGGCCCACCCCGGCTACAGCGGCGCTCGCCCGAGGATGCAGATCTGGCACGGCACCGAGGACACCACGCTGCGCTACCCGAACTTCGGCGAGCAGATCGACCAGTGGACGAACGTGCACGGGGTGAGCCGGACAGCCGCCTTCACCGATCACCCGCAGTCCGACTGGACCCGCACCCGCTACGGCGGCACCGGCACACAGCCGCCGGTGGAAGCCATCAGCGTGCAGGGCGCCGGCCACACCCTGCCGGCGGCCGGCATGGCGGCGCGGGCGATCGCGTTCTTCGGTCTGGACGCGTCCGACCCCGGCCCGGGCCCCGGCCCCGAGCCCGCCCCGGGCAGCTGCCGGGTGGGCTACACGGTCAGCGCCTGGAACAGCGGTCTGACCGCGACGATCACTCTCACCAACACCGGTACGGCCCCCATCGCCGCCTGGTCGCTCGCCTTCACCCTGCCCGCGGGACAGAGCATCGTCTCCGGCTGGGGGGCGACGTACAGCCCGGGCAGCGGCTCGCTGACCGCCAAGGGGCTCTCGTACAACTCCACGCTCGCGGCCGGGGCCAGTACGCAGATCGGCTTCCAGGCCAGCCATACGGGCGACACCGGGAAACCGGCGTCGTTCACGCTCAACGGGGCTCCCTGCACCACCGCCTGACGTCCGTGGTCCCGGCAGGTGTCCTGCCGGGACCACGGACTTCTGCTTGATCCTTTGGGAGCAGCCCTGCCGTCGGCCTCGCTGCCACAGGGTGCCTGCCGCATCGTGCCGTCCGCGGCCGGCCGGGGGGCACCCGCAACTGTCCCTCGCATGCCTCCCGTTCCCCGGGACGGCCGGGTCCCGATCGCGAATCGGGCGCTGCCGGGAGAGAGTGGGCGTCATGCATGCCAAGGACGTTCTCGCCGAAGCGTACGGACGGATCCAGGAGGAGGTGCACGCGGCCGTCGACGGACTCTCCGCCGAGGAGCTGAACGCCCCGCCCCGGATCGGGTCCAACTCGATCGCCTGGCTGATCTGGCATCTGTCACGTGTGCAGGACGACCACGTCGCGGACGTGGCCGGCCACGAGCAGGTCTGGCTGTCCGCGGGCTGGGCCGGCCGCTTCGCGCTCGGGCTGCCCGAGCGCGACACGGGGTACGGCCACACGTCGAAGAAGGCCGCCCAGGTCCGGGTGGACTCGGGCGGCCTCCTGACCGGCTACTACGACGCCGTGCACGAGCGGACCCTCGGCTTCGTCCGCGGACTGGCCGACAAGGACCTGGAGCGCGTCGTGGACGAGCAGTGGGACCCGCCGGTCACCCTGGGCGTGCGCCTGGTCAGTGTCCTGGCCGACGATCTCCAGCATGTCGGCCAGGCGGCGTACGCCCGGGGGCTGCTGCGCTGAGCAGTCAGACCGCCGTGCGGCCGGACGCCCCGGCGTCCGCGTAGCCGGGCAGCACGACGTCCCGGATGAGCGCGGTCCGCTCGTCGAACGGGAGGAACGCGCTCTTGAGGGCGTTCACGGTGACCGTGCGCAGGTCCTCGACGGTCCAGCCGGCCTCCTCGACCAGCAGCGACATCTCGCGGGTCATCGTCGTACCGGACACCAGGCGGTTGTCGGTGTTCAGGGTGACGCGGAAGCCGAGGTCGCGCAGGGCCGTGATGGGGTGCTCGGCGATCGAGGTGGCCGCACCTGTCTGCAGGTTGGACGTCGGGCACATCTCCAGGGCGATGCGGCGGTCGCGCACCCAGCCCGCGAGACGGCCGAGCTTGCCGTCCACGATGTCCTCCGTGATGCGCACACCATGGCCGATGCGCTGGGCGCCGCAGACCTGGAGCGCCTGGTGGATGCTGGGCAGACCGTGCGCCTCACCGGCGTGGATGGTGAAGGGCACGCTCTCGCGGCGCAGGTGCTCGAAGGCCGCGATGTGGTCCGCCGGCGGGAAGCCGTCCTCGGCGCCCGCGATGTCGAACCCGACGACACCGGCGTCCCGGAACGCCACCGCCAGGTCCGCGATCTCCCGGGTCCTGTCGAACATGCGCATGCCGCACAGCAGGGTGCCCACCCGGACCGGGGTGCCCGCGGCCGACGCCTTGGCCATACCGGCCGCGAGGCCCTCCTGCACGGTCCGGACGACCTCGGCCAGGGTCAGCCCGCCGCTCAGCATCAGCTCGGGGGCGTAGCGCACCTCGCCGTAGACCACTCCGTCGGCGGCCAGGTCGAGGACGTACTCCTCGGCGGTGCGCAGCAGGCCCTCGCGGGTCTGCATGACGGCGAGGGTGTGCTCGAAGGTGGCTATGTACCGCACGAGGTCACCGGAGTTGGCGGCCTCGTAGTACCAGGCGGCGAGCTCCGTCGGGTCGGTGGTGGGCAGCGTGTGGCCGACCGCGGCGGCGAGTTCCACCAGGGTGGCGGGGCGCAGTCCGCCGTCGAGGTGGTCGTGCAGCACCGCCTTCGGCAGGCGGCGGATGGTGTCGATGTCGATGCGGTGCGCGGTCATGCGTTCTTTTCCTCGGCAGGTGGTCCGGTGGCGGGCGATGGGTTCCGCGGACGCGTGGTGCGCGGGTCGTACGGGGGGTCAGGCGCCGGTGGCGGACTGGAGCAGGTCCCAGCGGTTTCCGTACAGGTCCTGGAAGACGGCGACCGTGCCGTAGGGCTCGTGGCGCGGCTCCTCCAGGAAGGTCACCCCGGCGGCGCGCATCCGGGCGTGGTCCCGGGTGAAGTCGTCGGTGTGCAGGAAGAAGCCCACGCGGCCGCCGGTCTGGTCGCCGACCCGGCCGCGCTGCGGCTCGTCCTTGGCGCGGGCCAGCAGCAGCCCCGTACCCGCGCCCTCCGCGCCCGGCTCGACGACGACCCAGCGGGAGCCGTCGGGCCGCGGGGCGTCCTCGGCGAGGCGGAACCCGAGGGCGTCGGTGTAGAAGCGGATCGCCTCGTCGTAGTCGTCGACGACGAGGGTGACCAGGGCGATGCGTCTCATCAGGACCTCTCCGGAAGTTATACGTAACACGGTAGGGTACGGCATCCCGCGAGCGGTTCGTCCTGGCGGCCCCGGCGGCGCGGCCCGCCGGCCCTCGCGAGGCGGGGGCTCGGGCGGCGGCGGCGCGGGGTGCACCCGGACCTGGCCGGCCTCACCTGCGGCGACCGGGGGACCGCTCGGACGGAGCGGACAGAGCGGACGGCTCGCCCGACCGTCCCGGGTCGTCCTGGCTGCCGTCCCGGGCCCCGTCCTGGGCCATCCCGGGCCCCGTCCTGGGCCATCCCGGGCCCGTCCCGGGCCGTCCCGGGCCGTCCCGCGGGCCGGTGCCCGGCGACGGACCCGCCCATGACATCGTGGAGATCGACTCGGGACCCTGTCCCCCGCCCAGCGCTGTCCCCCAACAGGAGTTGAGAGCATGACCGAGAAGCCGAAGGCGACCGGAGCCCCCGCCCGCCAGAACGTCACCTTCCCCAGTGCCGGGTCCACCGCGCACGGCTATCTGGCGCTGCCGCCGTCCGGGCAGGGGCCCGGCGTGATCGTCATCCAGGAGTGGTGGGGTCTGACGAACCACATCGCCGACGTCGCGGACCGGCTCGCGCAGGAGGGTTTCGTGGCGCTCGCCCCCGACCTGTACGGCGGCAATGTGGCCCACGAGAGCGATGAGGCCCTGCGGATGATGCAGGATCTGCCGGTCGCCCGGGGTGTCGAACTGCTCTCCGGAGCGGTCGACCATCTGCTCGGCCTGCCCGAGGTCACCTCGGACACGGTCGGCGCGGTCGGTTTCTGCATGGGCGGCGGCTTCGTGATCTACCTGGCCGCGGCCGACCGGCGCATCGGTGCGGCGGTGCCGTTCTACGGGGTCATCCAGGGGGACCTCCCCGACTTCTCCGCCCTGGAGGCGCAGGTCCAGGGTCACTACGGCGAGCTGGACACGAGCATCCCGCTCGAGAAGCTGGACGAGCTGCGGGCCGCCGTGCAGCAGCAGTCCGGCATCACCCCGGACCTCCGCGTCTATCCGGCCCAGCACGCCTTCTTCAACGACGGCCGGCCCGAGGTCCACGACCCGAAGTCCTCCGCGCAGGCCTGGCAGAGCACGGTGGCCTTCCTGCACGACCAGCTGGGCTGAACGCCGCCCGCCGTAGCCGCATCCGCCGGTCGGGCCACGATCCGCCGCGTGCGCCGCCGTCCGGCTGGCGGCGGTGTGGCGCGGGCCGGCGAGGGCGCCTCCCCGCGGGCCCGCGTCACTCGCCGTGCCGGTGGAGCGTGTCGAGGCGGGCCGTCTCCTCGTCGGTGAGGCGGAGCGCGCCCGCGGCCACGTTCTCGGCGAGGTGCCCGGGGTTGCCGGTGCCGGGGATCGCGAGGACCTGCGGGCCCTGGCGCAGCGTCCACGCCAGGCGGACCTGGGCGGGCGTCGCGTCGTGCGCACGCGCGACGGCGTTCACGGCGTCGCCGTCGGCGCCGCTCGGGCCCCGGGAGCCGCCCTTGCCCGCGATCGCGAAGAACGGGACGAAGGCGATGCCCTGTTCCTCGCACATCCGGAGCACGGCGTCGGTCCCGGGGTCCGGGGAGCCGAGGCCGAACTGGTTCTGCACGCTCACCACCGGCGCGATGGCCTGGGCCTCGGCGAGATGCCGGGGTTCGACCGCGGAGACGCCGAGGTGACGGATCAGTCCGGCCCTGCGCAGCTCGGCCAGCGCGCCGAAGTGCTCCGAGATCGACTCCTGCCGCATGCGCCGGAGGTACACCAGGTCGAGATGGTCGCGGCCGAGCTGGCGCAGGTTCTCCTCGACGTGTCCGCGCAGGTCCGCGGGCCGCGCCGGGGCGGCCCACTCCCCCGACTGGTCGCGGTACGGCCCGACCTTGACCGCGATGACCAGGTCGTCCGTGTACGGGGCCAGCGCGCTGTTGATCAGTTCGTTCGCCGAGCGCAGGGACGAGAAGTAGAAGGCGGCCGTGTCGATGTGGTTGACGCCCAGTTCGACCGCGCGCCGCAGCACGGCGACCGAGCGGTTCCGGTCGCTCGGCGTGCCCTGGTGGAAGGCGGCGCTGCCCGTCAGCCGCATCGCCCCGAACCCGACGCGGTTGACGACGAGGTCACCCATGGTCCAGGTCCCGGCGGCGGCCGCGGTGATCGTTTTCGACGTCATCCCGGCAGTTTCGCACGGGGGCTGCGAGCTGTGTGGGCAGGCCCTGTGCGAACTCCGAGAAGGGTCCGGTCTCTGCCGCCGCTGGGTCACGTGCCCGGAAGTCCCGGGCCGGTACGCCGGGTCGCAGCTGCTGGTGGACCGTTCGCCGCAGGCGTTTCAGCGGTGGGCCGAGGACTACTACGCGGTCCCGGTCGACCTGGACGCCGTTCGTCATGCCTTCGCGTCACGCCCGCTGACGGAAGAGGTGGTCCGGGCGCTGAATCCGGCGACGAGCCTGGCAGGGGTCGCGAAGGACATCGTGGGGATCGGTTACCCGAGGGACTGAGTCGCCGCCTTCACGGATACGCGTACGTGTTCAGGGTGTCGACCGCGGCCGTGGGGCTGCCCAGGTCGTAGCGGTCCACCGCCAGGAAGTTGGGCTTCTTGCGGGCGGCGGGACGGCAGAACCGCTGGGCGCGGTCGGCGAGTTTGCCGTTGTCCGCCGAGGCGGTGGAGGCGACCGTGGCATCGCGGAAGTGGTTCATGACGAACAGCGGGCGGAAAGCGCCCTCGGTGCGGGTGAGCGGGATGTTGGTGGCGGCGTCGTACCAGCGGCTGTAGCAGGACCAGTCGGAGGAGCCGAGCCCCGATCCCATGGACCAGTGATTCTCCACCGTCCACTCCCGCTGGTACATGACGCCGAAGCTGTCGCGGGTCAGCCCGGCGGCCTCGTCGGAGGAGCGGCTGTGGTCGGTGAGGATCAGCAGGCGGTCGTCCGCGGCCAGCAGGTCCGCCAGCCGGGGCCAGCCGTGCTCACGGACGCCGGTCCGGTCGGGCCGGTAGAGGACGTCGGACAGGCCGTCGACACGGGCGAGTTCGCCGCGCAGGACGCCCGGGTCGACGTAGTCCTCGAGGAAGACGGTGACGAACTGGTCGGGGTGCTGCCTCAGGAAGTTCACCATGCGCTGGAGGTCGACCCACAGGGCGACCGGTCTGCTGACGAGGGTGCAGCTGTTGTGGCAGAGGATGGCACCGTCGGAGGTCTGGTGGACGTCGAGCATGAACCCGCGTACACCGTCGGACAGTTGCCGGTCGATGCCGCGCGTCTGGTTCGGGAACATGTTGACGAAGGGCGGTGCGAAGCCGCCGTCGACTCCGTTGGCGTAGGCGTTGTGCGTGGTGAGGAAGGTGACCTGGTCCAGGGTGCGGCGGTCCTGGGGCGGCATCGGGCCGGTCTGCGGGTCGACGGGGGTGAGGTACCAGGCGGCGAGCTCTCCCGCGGCGCCGACCGCCAGCTGCTCCGGGTGGTTGGCACCGGCCGGTCTGGCGCCCACGGTCAGATACCGGTCCGTGCCGGGGGCCCGGAGCGTGTACCGGTCGGCCCCGGCCGGCGTCACCTCCCACGCGGCGTCACCGGCGTCGCACGCGACCGTTCTGGCCTGGTCTCCGGAACGGCCGAGGCAACGGCCGGCCGCGTCCGCGCTCTCCAGCACGTACGAGGATCCGCGCGACCGCAGGATCCACTGCTGATGGTCCTCGTTGCCGCGGGGACGGTGCTGGACGACCGCTCCCCCGCTGTCGGCCGCGTTGAGTCCCGTGGTCGCGCTCTGGACGTAGTAGGAGCCGGGGCCGGGCACGTCCGCGGCGCTCACCGGGCCGGGTGCGAGGAGGACCGAGGCGAGCGCCGCGGCGGTGACGGCGAGCAGGGTGCGAGGGGGCGGCATCACTGTGACGGTGTCCTTCCGTGCCGGACGACGAGGACGGGCGGAGCGAACGCGGACACAGGATGCCGCACCATGCCATGCACCTGACAGTGCAGAACCGGAAGGACCTCCTCAGCAGTAGAGGTTGCCGCCCGCGGATGTGCCGAGGATCTGCACGAACCGCTGGTACGCGTCCACCCTGCTCTGCACCTGGGCCGGGTTTTTGCCGTCGCATTCCAGCGAGCCGTTGATGCTGCGGATCGTCTGGCCGAATCCCGCGCTGTTGACCATCGCGTTGTGGGGCGTCATCGTGCCGGGTCCGCTCTGGGTGTTCCAGTACCAGAGCCCGGTCTTCCAGGCCACGGACGCGTCGGTCTGCACCAGGCTGGGATTGTGGAGGAGGTCGATGCCGAGCGCGTCGCCCGCGGCCTTGTAGTTGAAGTTCCAGCTGAGCTGGATGGGGCCGCGGCCGTAGTACGCGGACTGGCCGGCCGGGCAGCCGTACGGCTGGCTCCAGTCGCAGTAGTGGGGGTAGTTGGCGGTGTTCTGCTCCACCACGTGCACCAGACCACCGGTCTCGTGGTTGACGTTGGCGAGGAAGGCGGCGGCCTCCTGCTTCTTCACCGTGTCGCTGCCCGTCTTGGCGAAGCCCGGGTAGGAACTGAGGGCGGCTTTCAGGCCGTTGTAGGTGTAGAAGGAGTTCCGGTTCGGGAACATCTGGTTGAACTGGGCCTCGCTCACGACGAAGCCGTCGGACGGCGTGGTGGAGCCGTCGCAGGCGTACGGCTCCCAGTACCAGGTGCTGATGGTCGGGTCGTAGCCCGGGTTGTCGTGCTCGGCGACATAGGCCCTGCCGTCGGTGTACCGCACGATGTTGCCGGTGACGTAGGACTTTCCGGCGACCCAGCTCGGGTAGCTCGAACAGGACGCGGCGGACGCGCCCGCGGCCGGCAGGAGTACCGGTGCGGCCGTGCCGACGATGAGTGCGGCCATGACGGCGGAGATTCGGCGCCTCGACACAGGATCGACTCCTTTGCGAACACGGCCGCGCCCGGCGCAGGGCGGAGCTGGGTCCTGCACGCACGCGCCGGCGAGCACCGGCACGGCGTCGGGGGCGGCCGCGGTGGGGGGTTGTGGAGGCACACTCAACCGCGTTGGTCTGTACCAGTCAAGGGTGTAGACCAGTCGAATCCGACAACGTTGGTAGAGGCATCAACTCCCTTGCCGGAAAGGCCCCTTCGCGTATGGGTGCGCCGACGGCCACGCCCATGCGGGCATGCCGATGGCCCGGGCCGTCCCGCGCGGACCCGGGCCACTGCGTCGACTGCTCAGCCGAGCGGCTTCTCCAGTACGGCCTTGCGGTGGCTGAACGTCTCGATCGAGTAGCGGCCGTGGTAGCTGCCCATGCCGCTCTCGCCGACCCCGCCGAACGGCAGGTCGGAGACGGTCAGATGGGCCAGCGGCAGGCCGAAGCCGAGGCCTCCGGAGGACGTCTCGGCGGCCAGCCTGCGGCGCGTGTCGTCCGACTCGGTGAAGACGTACAGCGCCAGCGGCTTGTCGCGGTCGTTGATGAAGCCGATGGCCTCGTCGAGGTCCGCCACCGTGACGATCGGCAGGATCGGGCCGAAGATCTCCTCCTGCATGACGGGCGCCTCGGGATCGACGTCGGCGAGGACGGTCGGCGCGATGTACTTGGCGGCTCGGTCGGCGCCGCCGCCGGTGACCGCTCGCCCGGAGTCGAGCAGCGCCCCGAGCCGGTCGAAGTGCCGCTCGTTGACGATGCGCCCGTACTCAGGCGAGGTTCGCGGGTCGGCGCCGAAGAGCCGCTCGACGGCGCGGGCCAGCTCGGGTTCGAGGGCGCGGGCGGTGGCGGGGTCCGTCAGGACGTAGTCGGGTGCGACGCAGGTCTGCCCCGCGTTCAGGAACTTGCCGCGCACGAGACGGTCCGCGACGACGGCCGGGTCGGCGTCGCCGTCGACGAACGCCGGGGACTTGCCGCCCAGTTCGAGGACCACGGGCGTGAGGTGCTCCGCGGCGGCCCGCATCACGATGCGGCCGACCGTGCCGTTGCCGGTGTAGAAGATGTGGTCGAAGCGCTCGGCGAGCAGCGCCGTGGTCTCCGGGACGCCGCCTTCGACGACGGCTACGGCGTCGGTGTCGAGGTACTGCGGCAGCAGCCGCGCCAGCGCGGCGGAGGTGGCGGGGGCCAGCTCGCTGGGCTTGGCGACCACAGCGTTGCCCGCGGCCAGTGCGCCGAGCAACGGCGTGAGCAGCAGCTGGAGCGGATAGTTCCACGGCGCGATGACCAGGGCGACGCCGAGCGGGTCGTACTGCGTCCAGGCCGTGGCGTCGGCGCCGAGGTGGGCGGGGACGGGGGCGGGCTCGGGGCGCAGCCAGCCGTCGAGGTGGTCCAGGGTGTGGTCGATCTCGCGCACGGTGAAGTCGATCTCGGTGCGGAAGGCCTCGGTGGAACTCTTGCCGAGATCCTCGTTCAGAGCGGCGGCGAGGTCCTCGCCGTGCGTGGTCAGCAGCTCGCGCAGGCGGTTCAGCTGGCTCGTGCGCCACTCGACGGGCTTGGTCCGGCCGGAACGGAAGGTGGCGCGCAGCCGGGAGACGACGTCGGCGGGCTGCTCGGGAGTGGGGGTGTGGTTCACAGTGCCTCGCTGGTCGGGCGCGGCCGGGGAGCCGCGCGGGGTGCTCGTGAGCTGGTCAAACAGCTGGATGTATATGCCAACCATTTGGCTGCCCTCATAAATTCCCGGCTGAGGGAACGGGTGTCGTGGCCGGACCGGCATCGTCTCGCGAGGAGCGTGGGATCCGTGGCTCCGGTGACCCCACGGCACGGCGCCGGGGCCACGTCCGCCCGCGGCTCGGCGTGAAGGACGCCGGGACTGTGCATGATCTCCTTCAGGACTCCGGCGCGGGAGGCTCCCCCCGGCGGCAGCAGCACGGGAGGCCGCCGGAACGGCACCGGACCCCACGACACCGGGAGATTCCTTCGATGACCACCGCACCGCACCCCCTCGTCGCCCGGGCGCGGCGGCTCGCGGACGAGGTGCTGGCACCCCGTGCGCAGCGGGTGGACCAGGAGGGCGTACCCCTGAGCAGCCTCGACGCGATCAGGCGCGCGGGGCTGCTCGGGGTGAGTGCTCCGGTCGAGTACGGAGGGTCGGCCGCGCCGCCTGCGGTGGCGCGGGAGATCGCCGAGATCCTCGCCGGAGCGTGCTGCTCGACATGGTTCGTGCAGACCCAGCACCACACGCCCGTACAGACGCTGGTGAAGGGCGAACCGGCGGCCCGGGAGCGGCTGCTGGGGCCGCTGGCGAGGGGGGAGCTCCTGTCGGGGGTCGCGTACGCGCAGCTGCGTGCCCACCCGCGTGTTCCGGTCCGGGTCACCCGGGAGCGCAGTGGCCGCCGCTTCGACGGCCACGTCCCCTACTACACGGGCTGGGGGCTGAACGACGTGATGCTGCTGGCCGGGGTGACCGACGCCGGCGAGGCGCTGTTCGCGTTCACCGAGGCACGCGAGCAGCCCGGCCTGCGCCCGTCTCCGCCGATGCGGCTCGCCGCGCTCGGCGCCTCCCGTACGGTCTCGCTGGAGCTGGCCGGGCTGTGGCTCCCGGAGGACGCCGTGGCGCTGCGCGTCCCGTACGAGACCTGGGCGGCCGGTGACCGTCCGAAGAACACCAACGCGTCCCCCGCCGTCTTCGGGATCACCGAGGCGGCGCTCGGGCTCCTGACCGGCGACCCGGCCGCCGAGGAGACCGCGCGGAGCCTGCGTGCCCGGCTCGGCCGGGTGCGGAGACAGGCGTACGCGCTGGCCGACCACCCGGTACCGCACGAGCACCTCGACGAGCGGCTGGCATGCAAGACACAGGCGTACGACCTGATGCGCGCGGCCACGACCGCGGCGGTCGTGGCCGGCGGCGGACGGGCCATGGACCTGGGCAGTCCGGCCCAGCGGTTGGCCCGCGAGGGTATGTTCCTGCTGGTGCAGGGGCAGACGGCCGAGGTGCGCGGGGCACACCTCACTTCGCTCGGGGCTCGCTAGGGTCTGTCGTTTGGATCATGCCGGCGTCGCGGGGTCCGGCACGCACATCTGCGGCGTTGTCGTCGGTCGCCGACGCTCCGCGTCGACTCCCTCCTCCGCCTTGCAGCTGCACGCGCCAGACCCCACTCGGGCCGGTCAGGACGAACCGTCGGTCACAGCCAGCCTGATCCAAACGACAGGCCCTAGGCGACCGACGGGCCAGGACCCGGCCGACGGGGTCGCCATTCCGCCGGGCGACTCTCCCCCGACGTCGCCTGTGCTCCGGCAGGATCTCCCGGGGTCGCCCCTGCGCGCCGGGAGTGCTTTCCGAGGGGGGCAGGGCCCGCCCCCTCACCGCGCCCGGGCACGCCGGTCGAGGGACTTCGCACACGGCAGGCGGCCCTCCGGGTGGGGAGCCGCCTCCGTGCCCGGGGACACGGCTCGCCTAGCTCGCGAACGGGACCTGGGCCGATGGCGTCGGCGTCGGGGCGAAGGGGTGCTGCCACAGCCCCCGGGCGGCCAGCCGGGGCAGGACGCCCTCGCCGAACCAGTACGCCTCTTCCAGGTGCGGGTATCCCGACAGGACGAACTCGTCGATGCCGAGGCGGTGGTACTCGGCGACGCGCTCGGCGACCTCGTCGTGGCTGCCGACGAGCGCGGTGCCCGCACCGCCCCTGACCAGGCCGATCCCGGCCCACAGGTTGGGGTGGATCTCCAGGCCGTCCCGGCTGCCGCCGTGCAGGGCGAGCATCCGCTGCTGGCCCTCGGACTCGCTGCGGGCGAGCCCGGCCTGCACGGACCTCACCGTCTCCGGATCGAACCCGTCGAGCAGCTTGTGGGCCTCTGCCCACGCCTGCTCGGAGGTGTCGCGGGTGATCACGTGCAGCCGGATGCCGAACCGGACGCGGCGTCCCTCCTTCTCGGCCAGGCCGCGGACCCACTCGATCTTCTCGGCGACCTGGGCCGGCGGCTCGCCCCAGGTGAGATAGACGTCCACGTGCCGCGCGGCGACCTCGCCCGCCACGGGCGAGGAGCCGCCGAAATAGATCTCGGGCACGGGATCCGGCACCCGGGCGAGGCGGGCATCCTCGACCTGGAGGTGCTCGCCGGACAGGTCGACGGTCCTGCCCTCCCACAGGTCCCGCACGATCTGCAGGAACTCGCCGGTACGGCGGTAGCGGGCGTCCTTGTCGAGGAAGTCGCCGTACGCCCGCTGCTCGTGGCTCTCGCCGCCGGTCACGACGTTGAGCAGGAGCCGCCCGCCGGTCTGCCGCTGGAAGGTGGACGCCATCTGCGCGGCGAGGGTCGGGGAGACGAACCCCGGCCGGAAGGCGACCAGGAACTTGAGCCGTTCCGTGTGCTGGCTGACCATCGCGGTGGTCATCCAGGCGTCCTCGCACCAGGCACCGGTCGGGGTGAGTGCGCCGACGAACCCCAGATCCTCGGCGGCGCGGGCGATCTGGCTCAGGTAGGCGACCGTCGGCGGCCGGTCCCGGCCGGAGGCGGTGGCGGGGGTTCCGTGGCCGCCGCCCACGACATGCCGGCTGTCGCCGTTGGTGGGCAGGAACCAGTGGAAGGCGAGGGACACGGGACGATCTCCGATCATGGCGGACTCAGAGGAGTCCGTGGCGCGGGGGCAGTGTTCCGTTCAGCGCGTAGCGGCCGATGTGCCGGATCTTCCAGCGGGCCGGGTCGTGCAGGGTGTGGGTGCGGGCGTCCCGCCAGTGCCGGTGCAGATTCAGGGAGTTGAGCGCGGAGCGGGTGCCGGACACCTCGAAGGGGGCCCCCGCCACCTCCACAGCGGTGGCGGCCGCGTGCGCCTTCGGGGCGGCCACCGCGATCGAGGCCTCGGCGGCGGAGCCCTCGGTGAGCGTGCCCGCGGCAAGGTCGACCGCGCGGGCCCCTGCGGCCAGGAGCGCCTCGGACGCCCGCACCCGGACGGCCGGTTCGCCGAACCGCTGGATCAGCAGCGGGTCCTCGGCGGCGCTGTCGACCCCGCTCTCGAACCAGGGGCGGCTCTTGGTCCGGACGAACGCGGCCGTCTCGGACGGACACGGCGTCAGCCCGCCGCGGCCAGCAGGGGCGTACGGCCGAGCGCCGCCGCGAACTGGTCCACCACCAGGGAGAGGGACTCCGCGGCGGCGGGCGCCACGGAGATACCTCCGTCCTCGCCCGCGATGATGTCCTTGTCGAGGGTGAACCATCCCTGGACGATGTGCGCGGCGCCCATGGAGCTCAGCACCGGGCGCAGTGCGTAGTCGAGGGCCAGTACGTGTGCCGTGCTGCCGCCGGTGGCGAGCGGCAGGACGGTCTTGCCGGCGAGCGCGTACTGCGGCAGCAGGTCGAGCAGGGCCTTGAGCACGCCGGAGTACGCCGCCTTGTAGACGGGGGTGCCGACGACGACGCCGTCGGCGCGTGCGAAGAGTGCGGTCGCCTCGACGATGGCCGGGTGCCGGAAGTCGGCGCCGAGGAGTGCCTCGGCGGGGATGGTGCGGACGTCGAGGGGGATCACCTCGTGTCCCTGGGCGGCCAGCCGGGCGTCGAGGTGGCGCAGCAGTTTCGCGGTGCGGGAGGAGGCGGAGGGGCTGCCGGAGACGGAAAGGACGGTGGCCATGGGGCCCTCTTTCGTGAGCGGATGTCGGTGGGTTCAGGCGGGCGAGGGGACGGACCGGGCCTCGCGCTCGGGGAGCCGCGCCTCCAGCTCGCGTACGAGGGGCAGCACCCGGCGGCCGAAGTACTCAAGACCTCCTCGTGGTAGTGCAGGAAGCCGAGGAGGAAGAGGTCCACGCCGAGCCGCCGGTAGGCGACGATCCGCTCGGCGATCTGCTCAGGGGTGCCGATGAGGCCGGTCCGGAAACCGTCGTTGTACTGCACGAGGTCCTCGAACGTGGAGTCCTGCCACATGCCCTTGCCATCGGCGGTGGAGCGTCCGGCCTGCTTCACCGCGTCACCGAAGCCCTCGGCGGCCTCGGTGTCCGCCCGGGCGACGATCTCGCGGAGCGTCTCGCGGGCCTCCGCCTCGGTGTCGCGGGCGATCAGGAAGCCGTTGAGGCCGAACTTCGGCGGTGTGCGCCCCACTTCGGTGGCGGCTTGGTGCACGTCCGCGATCTGTTCGGTGACGCCGTCGAAGTCCTTGCCGTTGGAGAAGTACCAGTCGGAGACACGGCCCGCCATGGCGCGGGCGGCGGTGGAGTTGCCGCCCTGGAAGATCTCGGGGTGCCGCGCGCGGATGAGCACGGGGCTGCGCTGTGCGGGGAACGCGCTGGGCGGCCGCCGGTGGGAACGGGGCGGACCGCCGGTGCGAAGGGACCCTACCGGCGGGAGATCGTCAGGCTTCGCGACAACAGAAGGAGCTGGAGACACGCGCGAGGTCGACATGGCGTCGCCGCGTGAGGTCCAGTCGTGTCTTCATGACGTCGATCGTCGCAGCCGCTCGTCGAGGACGTCAAGGAACAGCGGTCCGGTCTCGTATCCCGGACCGCCGGATCTCCCGAACTCGGCAAACCTCGCTTTCCCGGCCGCCGCCGCCACTAACCTGGGCGGCACCACGGCAGCAGTCGGGAGGTGAACAGGCCTGCTCATGAGCGAGCACGAGGAGCACGAGCAGCATCCCGGGACGATTCCCGTCCAGCAGATGCGCCCGGGCGACCACGCGTTCTTCGGCTACGAGGGCGAGACGCACGGCCGGGACGTGATGTCCGCGTTCGTGTGGGCGGGCCTCGCCCGCGGCGAGAAGGTGATCGTCTTCGGGCCGCCCCACCTGACGGAAAGTCAGATCTGCTCCGCCTTCGAGGAGGCGCCGGGACCGCTGCTTGCGATGGCCCGGCGCACGGGGCGGCTCACCCTGAGCAGTATGCGCCAACTGATCATGCCCGCAGGGGAGTTCACGGCGGACCGGCAGTGGGAGCGGATCGGCGAGGAGACCCGGACCGCGCGCGAGGAGGGTTTCACCGGGCTGCGCACCTACATCGACATGGGCTGGGTGGCCGACCTCGGCGCCGACGTCGACACGATGATGGAACGGGAGCAGCGCGCCGAGCACCTGTTCTCCGACGGTTTCTACAGCGAGATCTGCGCCTACGACGAGGACCGCTTCGACGAGCGGGTGCTGCGCGCCATGCGGCGCGCCCATCCCCGCGATCTCCTCCCCCGCATCGGGCAGTTGAGGTGCCTGCACTCGGGGAGCACGCTCCATCTGGTCGGAGAGGCCGACCTCACCACCCGTACCCAGTTCGTGCGTGCGCTGCGGGACGCGCTCGGCCGCGGCAGCGTCACGATGGATCTGCGCCGCGTGGAGTTCCTGAGCGTGCGGTGTGCGCAGGATCTGGTTCTCCTGGTCGGCCGGTCCGACAGCGGGCGACCGGTCCGGATCCGCTGCTCCGCCCGGCACGCCACGCTGCTGAGCCGGCTGGGTGCGCGACCGGCCGACATCGAAGTGTCCGGGTGATCCGCCCATGGCCCTCGACACGGGTGACGGGGCTTCACACCTCACTCATGACGTCCTGCTGCACCGGGGGTTCGGCGGCGCCGACCTCCCGCGCCTGCGGGTGCTCGTGGCCGGCCACGCGGCCCTGGCCGGCCTTCTCGAGCCGCGGCGCGGTGACTTCGTGACCGCCATGGACGCCGTGGCCACCAACGCCGTGCAGCACGGCGGCGGAGACGGAACGCTGGTCCTGCTGCACCGGGGCGGGGAACTGGAGTGCCGGATCAGCGACCTGGGCCCCGGCTGCACCGAGGACGTGCTCGCGAACCTCGCGCCCAGGCCGGGCGGCGCTCCCGGACGCGGCGGGCTCTGGCTCACCCGGCTCGTCACCGACCGGCTCTCCATCGTGCCCGGCGCCCCGGGGACGACCGTCAGCTTCGCGATGCGCCTCGGCTGACGATCGCGCCACCGCGGGTGCCCGGCCAGAGGGAGCCGTCCGCATCACGTCGGCGGGTGCCCCACCGGGCGCCGCGGTCCCGGCGGGGCGCGCAACGCCCCCTGGGGGCACAGGCTCAGTCGTCCTCCCGCGCCGGAATCACCACGAGGAAGGCGTCCGACTTGAGGTCCATCACCACAGTGGCGGGCTCGCCTTCGGCACGGCGCCGGGCGGCGTACTCCTCCGCCGGCCACGATCCGCGCGGAGACCCCGCTGGAAACCGCTCCAACACCTTCGCACCCATACCGGCAGACACCTCCACCATCGATTCCGACTGGTACCTCCGTGTCTGAGCGACTGCCCGCGTTCCGCCGGTGCATGTCATGTTCGTGAACCGC
The DNA here is from genome assembly GCF_056435845.1 of Streptomyces sp. NPDC043867. Lineage (NCBI taxonomy): Bacteria > Bacillati > Actinomycetota > Actinomycetes > Kitasatosporales > Streptomycetaceae > Streptomyces > Streptomyces sp. NPDC043867. The sequence goes on from NZ_JBWKDS010000014.1 coordinate 156,470, forward strand.
CTTCGCCGCCGCGGCTGAGCGGGCCGGGCCACCATGCGACGGGCCCCAGATCCCGGACCAGCGCCGGAACCAGCAGCGACCGGACCACCAGCGTGTCGAGCAGCACGCCGAAGGCGACGATGAAGGCGATCTGGACGAGGAAGGCCAGCGGGATGACACCGAGGGCGGCGAAGGTGGCCGCCAGCACCACACCGGCCGAGGTGATCACGCCGCCCGTCGCGACCAGGCCGCGCCGTACGCCCTCCCGCGCACCGTGACGCAGCGACTCCTCCCGGACGCGGGACATCAGGAAGATGTTGTAGTCCACGCCGAGGGCCACCAGGAACACGAAGCCGTACAGGGGGACGGACGCGTCGGTGCCCGTGAAGCCGAAGCCGTGCCGGAAGACGAGCACGGAGACGCCCAGGGTGGCGAGGAAGTTGAGGGCGACGGTGGCCACGAGCAGTACCGGCATCAGCAGTGAGCGGAGCAGGCCGGTCAGGATGACCAGGATGACGGCGAGGACGACCGGGACGATGAGCGTGCGGTCGCGCTCAGCGGTGTTCCGTGTGTCGTACTGCTGCGCCGTGTAGCCGCCGACGAGTGCGCCCGCTCCCGGCACGGCGTGGACGGCCGTGCGCAGGCGCGCGACGGTGTCCTTGGCCGCGTCGCTGTCCGCGGCGGCCCGCAGGGTGGCGTCGATACGCGCCCTGCCGTCGACGACCTGCGGGTCCCCCGTACCAGGACGTCCTGGCCCCGTCACCGCCACGGCCGACACGACACCCTCGGTGGCGCGTGCCGCGGCCGCGACCCGGGGGAGCCGGTCCGCGTCGGTCATGATCACGACGGGGTTGCCTGAACCGCCCGGGAAGTGCCGGCCGAGTGTCTCCTGAGCGACGACGGAGGGCGCGTCGTCGACGAAGGTCTCGTCGAGCGGTACGCCCTTCGCGGTGAGCGCCGGGGCGAACGCGGCGCACACGAGCAGCGCCGCCAGAGCGGACGCCCACACCCTGCGCGGTGCCCGGTCCACCAGGCCGGCGACCCCGCGCCAGATGCCGTGGCCGCCTCCGGCCTCGGCGGTCCGCGGCCTGGCCGGCCAGTAGGCGGCGGGGCCGAGCAGGACGAGCACGGCGGGCAGGAAGGTCAGCGTGCTCAGTACGGCGCAGCCGATGCCGATGGCGCCGACGGGACCGAGGGCCCGGTTGTTCGTGAGGTCGCTGAGCAGCAGGGCGAGCAGGCTGAGCGCCACGGTGCCGGCGCTCGCGACGATCGCCCCGCAGGACCGGCGGAGTGCTGCCCGCGCGGCGGCGAACCGGTCGTCGTGCGCGGCGAGTTCCTCCCGGTAGCGCGCGGTCAGCAGCAGGGCGTAGTCGGTGGCCGCACCGATCACCAGGATGGACAGGATGCCCTGCACCTGGCCGTCGACCCGCACGACGTCGTGGTCGGCGAGGACGTAGACGACGGCGCAGGCCAGGCCGAGGGCGAACACGGCGCCGGCCATGATGACGAGGGGCAGCAGAAGGCTGCGGTAGACGAGCAGCAGGATCACCAGCACGGTCAGCAGGGCCACGCCGAGCAGCAGTCCGTCGATCCCGGCGAACGCGTCGGACAGGTCCGCCTGGCCGGCGGCGGGGCCCGCGATCCGGGCGGTCGTGCCGGGGACCCGTTCCGCCGCCTCGCGGATCCGGTCGAGCGCGCCGGGCAGTTCGTCGCCGAGTCCGGGCCGGAGCTGGACGACGCCCTGCAGGGCCTTTTCGTCCCTGGCGGGGAGCGCGGGCGACGGCGTGCCGACGACACCCGGTTCACCGGGGAGGGCTGTCAGGGCGCGGGTGGCGGCGGCGCGCTGTCCCGTCGTCACCCGTGCGCCGTCGGCGGTCCAGACGACGATCGCCGGCAGGGTCTCGTTCCGGCGGAACGCGCGCTGTTCCTCGATGACCCGGGTCGACTCGGCGTTGCGGGGCAGGAAGGCGGCCTGGTCGTTGGTGGCGACCTCGCCGAGCTTCCCGGCGTAGGGCCCGAGGGCGCCTCCGATGCCGAGCCAGGCGACGAGCAGGACCAGGGGCAGCAGCCGGCGGGCTCGCCGCGCGGTGAGGGACATCGCTCTCCAGGAATGACGGAAAAGAGTGACGGGGCATATCTCTCAATGGAAAACAATCTTAATCATTGAGAGATAGTGGGTCCGGATCGTAGCCCACACCCCACCCCTTCCGGACGAGGCACCCGCCCGGATGCACCGGGCGCAAAAGTCAGCGGCCCGGCGCGCGGACGGTGGAGAGCTCCTCGTTGAGCGCCGTCATAAAGCGCAGTGCCACCGACAGCTCCTCCTCGCTGAAGCGGGAGCGCACGGTGTCGGTCGCCTGCGCGAGGGGACGGAAATGCGCACGGGCGGCGGACCTGGCGTCGGGCACGTAGTGGACGTGGACGACGCGGCGGTCGGTGCTCTCCCTGACCCGGCGGATGTGACCGGCCCGCTCCAGCCGGTCGAGGCAGGCGGTGACCGCCCCGGACGTCAGGCCGAGATGGTCGCGCAGCCGTCCCGGCGTGAGCGGCTCCTCGGAGTCCAGGACGGCGGCCAGGGCCTGGATGTCCGTGGCGTGCAGGCCGTGCTCACCGGCGAACCCGTGCACCAGCCGGTTGATCTCACCGTTCATCCGGCGCAGCTGCACCGCGAAGGCCTGGAGGTCCGGCGGCACCGAGCGGCTCCGCGCCGCGCCGCCGTCATGCTCGCGGTCGCCCGCCGGGTCCTCACCGTCGTCTCTTCCAGCCACGCGATCAGCCTATAGAAACCCGCGTCCCCGCCCGGACACGACGGCCCGGGCCCCGGAAGGAGTACACGCGCATCCGTAGCGCCGCTCCGCGTGGAAGAGATCGGGAAGGGGGCCGACGGAACGGACGACACGGTGAGCGGAGAAACGATGAGCGGTGACGAGACCGGCCCCGGTCTGAACTGTCTGGTGACCGGAGCCACCGGCTACATCGGCGGGCGGCTCGTCCCGGAGCTGCTGGCCGCGGGCCACCGGGTCCGCTGCCTGGCCCGCTCCCCCGCCAAACTGCGCGACTACCCCTGGGCCGGCGACGCGGAGGTGGTGCGCGGCGACGTCACGGACGCCGACTCGCTCGCCGGGGCGATGCGCGGCATGGACGTCGCCTACTACCTGGTCCACGCGCTGGGCACGGGCAAGGGCTTCGAGCAGACCGACCGCCTCGCGGCCCGGCTCTTCGGGGAGCAGGCCCGCGCCGCCGGCATCCGGCGCATCGTCTATCTGGGCGGTCTCGTCCCGGCCGGCGTGCCCGAGGAGGAACTGTCCCCGCACCTGAGGTCCCGCACCGAGGTCGGCCGCATCCTGCTCGCCTCGGGCGTGCCCACCACGGTGCTCCGCGCCGCCGTCATCATCGGCTCCGGCTCGGCGTCGTTCGAGATGCTGCGCTATCTCACCGAACGGCTGCCGGTCATGGTCACCCCCAGCTGGGTGCGCACCCGGATCCAGCCGATAGGAGTGGGGGACGTGCTGCGCACGCTCGTCGGCAGCGCGCGGATGCCCGCCGACGTCAGCCGGGCCTTCGACCTGGGCGGCCCGGACGTGCTGACGTACCTGGAGATGATGCGCCGCTACGCCGTGATCGCCGGCCTGCCGCGCCGCCTGATCGTGCCCGTGCCCGTCCTGACCCCCCGGCTCTCCAGTCACTGGGTCGGACTCGTCACACCGGTGCCGCGGTCGATCGCCCGCCCGCTCACCGAGTCGCTGCGCCACGAGGTGGTGTGTCACGAACACGACATCGCCCGGTACGTCGCCAACCCGCCGGGACGGCCGATCGGCTTCGACGAGGCGGTGTCCCTGGCCCTGAAGCGGGTGCGGGACGCCCAGGTGACGACGCGGTGGTCGTCGGCGTCCGTGCCCGGCGCCCCCAGCGACCCGCTGCCCACCGACCCGGACTGGGCGGGCGGCAGTCTCTACACGGACCGGCGTGAACTGACCGTGGCCACCTCCCCCGCGGCACTGTGGCGGGTCATCGAGGGCATCGGCGGCGACAACGGCTGGTACTCCTTCCCGCTGGCCTGGGCGGTCCGCGGCTGGCTGGACCGGCTGGTGGGCGGGGTCGGACTGCGCCGGGGACGCCGCGACGCCGCGCGGCTGCGGGTCGGTGACTCGCTGGACTTCTGGCGGGTCGAGGAGATCGAGCCCGGTCGTCTGCTGCGCCTGCGGGCCGAGATGCGGCTGCCGGGACTGGCCTGGCTCGAGATGTACGCCGACGTGGACGACGACGGACGGACCCGCTACCGGCAGCGCGCCCTGTTCCACCCGCACGGGTTCCTCGGCCACGCCTACTGGTGGAGCGTCTCGCCCTTCCACGCCGTCGTCTTCGGCGGCATGGCCCGCAACATCGCCAAGGCCGCGGCCAGGGAGGCGCCCGCCCAGGCGCGCGAACCCTCGGCCTCCCCCGCCCCGTGACGGGCCCCCGCCGTCACCCCCGCGCCCGCATCCGCCGGGACCGCCGCGCCCGAATCAGCTGGTCACCCCCTCTCCCCGCCGCCCGCACCGGAGCCGCACCATGAACGTCTCGGTCGTCCTGTTCACCTCCGACCTGCGCCTGCACGACCATCCGCCGCTGCGGGCGGCGCTCGACGGCACGGCTGAGATCGTGCCGCTCTTCGTGCGCGACGCGGGCATCGACGCCGCCGGATTCGCCGCGCCGAACCGGCTGGCGTTCCTCGCCGACTGCCTGACGGATCTCGACGCCGGACTGCGCGAGCGCGGCGGCCGGCTCGTCATGCGCTCGGGCGACGTTGTCGGCCAGGTGTGCAAGGTGGTCGCCGAGGCGGAGGCCGACGAGGTCCACATGGCGGCCGGGGTCAGCGCCTACGCCCACCGCAGGGAGGAGCGGCTGCGGACCGCCCTGGAGGCGGAGGGCTGCCGCCTCCACGTGCACGACACCGTGATCACCGCGGTGGCGCCGGGCGCCGTCACCCCGCTCTCCGCCGACCACTTCTCCGTCTTCACCCCCTACTTCCGGCGGTGGTCCGGGCAGCACCTGCGGGAGGTGCTCGGCCCGCCCCGGCAGATCCGGGTGCCGGACGGCGTCCGCTCCGAGCCCCTGCCCGCGCGCGGCGCCACCCGGGGGATCTCCGAGGGCCTGGCTCCGGGCGGCGAGACGGAGGCCAGGAAGCGGCTGGCGGCCTGGCTGAGCGACGGGCTCGCCACGTACGAGGACCGCCACGACGACCTGGCCGGCGACGCCACGTCGCGGCTCTCGCCCCACCTGCACTTCGGCACGCTCTCCCCCGTCGAGCTGGTCCACCGCACCCGCCGGGCGGGCGGCCCCGGCTCCGAGGCGTTCGTACGGCAGCTCGCCTGGCGGGACTTCCACCACCAGGTGCTGGCCGCCCGGCCGGACGCGTCCACAGCCGACTACCGCACCCGGCACGACCAGTGGCGGTCCGCGACATCGGCGCACGAGGACGTGACCGCCTGGAAGGAGGGGCGCACCGGCTACCCCGTGGTCGACGCGGCGATGCGCCAGCTGCGGCACGAGGGCTGGATGCACAACCGCGGCCGCCTGCTGACCGCGAGTTTCCTGACCAAGACCCTGTACGTGGACTGGCGGGTCGGGGCCCGGCACTTCCTGGATCTCCTGGTGGACGGCGACCTCGTCAACAACCAGCTCAACTGGCAGTGGGTGGCGGGCACCGGCACGGACACCCGCCCCAACCGGGTCCTCAACCCGGTGATCCAGGCCAAGCGCTACGACCCGGACGGGGCGTACGTCCGGCGCTGGGTGCCCGAACTCGCGGGACTGGACACCTCCGCCGTGCACGAGCCGTGGAAGCTCCGGGGTCCCGAACGTGCGGCTCTCGACTATCCCGGCCCCGTCGTCGAGCTGGCCGAGGGGCTCGCCCGGTTCAAGCGGGCGCGGGGCCGGGAGTGAGCAGGGCCTGCCCGGGTGACGGAGCTACCGTCCGAGGTCGCGCAGCACCTCACGCGCGGCCCTGGCCCCCGAGGCCAGCGCCCCCTGGACGGAGCCGGTGGCCCGGTGGTCGCCGCACACGTACCGTCCGGGAGCCACGAGGGCCCGGCGGCTGAGCGGCTGCGGGGGCGGCATCGCGGGCAGCGCGTCGGGCACGGTACGGACCGTCAGGAGCTGCCAGCCGCCCGTCTCCGTCCCGTAGGCCTCCGCCAGGGCCTCGCGTACGCCCGTCTCCCGTCCTTCGCCGTTCTCGCCGAGGACGGAGGTGGCCACCAGGGAGGAGCCCGGCGGCGCGTGGCCCGGGACCACCTCGCTGAGCACGCACGTGTTGAGGAACCGGCGCCGGGTGTCGGTGAGCAGCGTCGGCTCGGCGAGCGGTGCGTGCTCGGCCGCGTGGTAGTACGTCGTGACGGTCCGGTACGGAGGCACCCTCAGCTCGGGCAGCAGCCCTACGGCCGGGCCCGGGCCGGTGGCGACCACCACGGCCCGCGCGGCGAGTTCGCCGCCCGCGCTCAGCTCGACTCCGTCGTCGGTGAGACGGTCCACGGGGGTCTCCAGGCGGACCGTGCCGGAGGGCAGCGCGTCCGCGAGCTGCGCGGGTACGGCGCCGATGCCCTCGGCGGGCAGGCAGAGGGTGCCGCGCAGCATGCTGCGCCAGACGAGGTGGAAGACGCGGCTGGAGGTCTCGAGTTCGTCTTCCAGGAAGACGCCGGACAGGAAGGGGCGGAAGAAGCGCTCCACGAAGTCCTCGGAGAACCCGGCGGCGGCCAGCGCGGTCCGGGTGGTGCGGTCCTCCCCGCGCTTGAGAAGCCGCACGGGCGCCAGCATGTCCCGGGCCGACAGCGCGCCCAGTGCGAGCAGGTCGCGGGTCCCGGCGAGCCGGCCGGGCAGCAGATCCTTCGCCCGGCGCGGGGTACGGCTCGGGTCGCTGAAGCGGAGGTCGCCCTCCTCGGTGTGGATCAGGACGCCCGGGGTGAAGGGCCGCAGGCGCAGGTCGCGCAGCAACAGCCGCCGCCGGGCCTGGGGGTAGGAGGTGTTGAAGACCTGGAAGCCGCGGTCGACGACGAAACCGTCGACGCGGTCGGTGCGCATGCGTCCGCCGACCGCGTCGGACGCCTCCAGGACCCGGACGTCCAGGCCCGCGTCGGCGAGGTCCCGCGCGCAGGCGAGGCCGGCGAGGCCCGCCCCGACCACCAGCACGTCCGCCGCTCCGCGGGTTCCGGTCATGACTACCACCTTCGCATTGTGGCGGGTGCTCCGGCGGAGCGCCCGGCGGGCGTCCGGTACGCGCTCGACGCCCGGCGGGCGTCCGTACGCCGTCGACGCCCGGCGGGCGTCCGCCGACGCGGTGCTCGATCGCGTACGTCCCGTCCGTTCTTCCCGCTGCCCCGGTTGTGCGGATGCATGAATGCCGGAGTGTTCCCGGCCGGGGCAGCGGGGAACGGCCATCGCGGAACGGTCAGGAACGCACCTCGGGGGCGCCGGTCTCGTACGTGCCGGCCAGCGCGGCGAGCGCGTCCCGCAGGCCCGGCGGCCGCAGCATTCCCTGCGCCCGCTGGCCGGCCCAGCCCGGGCCCCCGAGCAGGACGGCGGGCCGTCGGCGCGCCCCCGTGACACCCCACCGGGTGGCCGCGACGTGCCGCGCGAGCGGAAGGCTCGCCGTGGAACGCGCCTGCGACCAGAGGACGACGGCCGAGGGGCCGAGCCGCCGTACGACCGCGGTCAGGGCCTCGACGGGGACGGCCGAGCCGAACATCCGCGTCGGCAGACCGGCTTCGGCGAGCCCGGCGTTGAGTGCCTCCAGGGGCAGGGTGTGCTGTTCGCCGGGGACGCAGGCAAGGACCACGGGTCCCGTTCCGGTGTCCGCCTCTCCGTGGCCGGCCGGCCAGGTCGCACGGCGCAGGGCCGTGGAGATGTGCCAGGACAGCAGGTGCTCCACCTCGACGTACCGGTCCCCGGACGACTCCCACTTGCGCCCGACGGCGTGCAGGGTCGGGACCATCACGTCCTCCCAGGCGGCGACCACGCCGTGCAGTTCCACCAGGGAGGCCAGCTGCCGTTCGAGGGCGGGCGCGTCGAGCCGGACGGCGGCGCGGGCGAGGCCGCGGCACTCCTGGCGGGCGTCCCCGAGGGGCAGCGCGCCGGGCGCCCGCGAGCGACCGCGCGGTCCCGGCCCGGGCGACGGTGGGCCGGAGGCCGGCGGGACGGCGCCGGAGGCCTCTTTCGCGGCGCGGGCCGCTTCGGCGGGGGGCACGCCGGACGACGTCAGGCGGCACATCGTCTCCAGCATCGCCACGTCCTGGGGCGTCCAGCGGCGGTGCCGTCCGTCGGCGCGGACCGCGGGGCCAAGGCCGTACCGCCGGTCCCAGGAGCGCAGTGTCGTGGGCGACACCCCGAGCCGACGCGCCAGGGCTCCCGTGGTGACGCCCGTCTCCAGGACGGGATGCCCGGGGCCGGCTTCCGGGGCCGACCGTTCCCGGCTCGGGTTCGGGACCGCCCGCGCCGGGCCGTTCTCGCTCATGCCGCGACTATACGACGCAGAAACGATGCGACTTGTGGGCGGCTTGGCGCGCTCCTGAGCATGGGGTCACCGGAAAGCGGATCGAGCCCCACCGTGAGGAGTCGAGGTCATGACCGCACTGACGTTGCCCCCGGGTGCCCCCGCGGCGGAGGCACCCGCCGACGCGGACCTGGTCGACGCGGACCTGGTCGAGGGCTTCGTGGCGGGCGACGAGGCATCCCTGACGGGCGCCTACCGGCGCTGGGGAGCGCTGGTGCACACCCTGGCCTGGCGTTCCCTGGGCGACACACGGGAGGCCGAGGACGTCACGCAGCAGGTGTTCCTTGCCGCCTGGCGGGGCCGCGACGGCTATCGCCCCGAGCGCGGTGTCTTCGCCGGCTGGCTCGTGGGCATCACCCGGCGCAAGGTCGCGGACGCCCTGTCCGCGCGGACCCGGCGCGGCGACCTGGTCACCGCGGCCGGCTCCGCCCTCGTGGTCGCCGACCACTCGGCGCAGCACCCGGAGTCGGCGCTCGACAGGGTCCTGGTGCGGCACGAGCTGGCGCGACTGCCCGCACCTCAGCGCCGGGTCCTCCACCTCGCGTTCTACGAGGACCTGACCCAGACGCAGATCGCGCAACGCACCGGGTGGCCGCTGGGCACGGTCAAGAGCCACTCCCGTCGGGGACTGCTCCAGCTGCGCCGCTGCCTCCAGCAGGAGGTGACGGCCCGGCGGTGACGGGCCGGTGAGGAGGAGTGACCAGCACTCGATGCACATTCGTTGCAACAGCCGACCCTTGCCGGGTGCCGTCGTGTCCACCCGGGACTTTCGGTTCTGCGGCCTGGGACCAATCCGCCGCGGCACCGGCTCCGGATCACTTCCGTACCTGTCGCACGTCCTGGAGGACCTTTCGTGAAAGAAGCCGTGGAGATCGGGAGAAGCCCGTACGCGGAACCGAGTCTGCAGGACCTGATGGGAGAGGTCGCCCGTGGTGACCAGGAGGCCTTCGCGTCCCTCTACGACGCCGTGGCGAGCCCGGTGCTCGGGATCGTGCGCAGGGTGCTGCGCGACCAGGCGCAGTCCGAGGAGGTCACACAGGAGGTGCTGGTCGAGGTGTGGCGGACGGCCGCCCGGTACCGGCCCGAGCGCGGCTCGGTGCTGAACTGGGTGCTCACCCTCGCCCACCAGCGTGCCGTGGACCGGGTGCGGTCGGTCGAGGCCGCCGCCGCGCGTGACCACAAGGCGGCTCTCCTGGACCGCACGCCCGAGTTCGACGAGGTGACCGAGCAGGTGGAGGCCCGTCTGGAACGCGAACAGGTCCGACGCTGTCTGCGCACGCTGACGGAACTGCAGCGCCAGTCCGTGACGCTGGCGTACTACCGGGGGCTGACCTACCGCGAGGTGGCGGAGTTGCTGGCCCTGCCGCTCGGCACGGTCAAGACGAGGCTGCGCGACGGTCTCATCCGGCTCCGCGACTGTCTGGGGGTGACGGCGTGACCGCCGTCGACCTGCACACACTGACCGGGGCCTACGCGCTGCACGCCCTCTCCGACGACGAACGCGGCGCGTTCGAACGGCATGCCGCGGACTGCGAGGCCTGCACGGACGAGGTCCGTGAGCTGTCCGAGACAGCGGCGCGGCTCGGTCTCGCGGTCTCCGCGCGTCCGCGCCCCGAGCTCAGGGGCCAGGTCCTGCAGCACATCACCACGGTTCGTCAGGAAGCACCCCGTACCGCACCACCGCGGAGACCCGGCCTGCGGTCCGCGGCGCGGGCGACCACTCTGTCCCGCTGGGCCCTCGCGGCATGTCTCGCCGCCGCGGCCGCTCTCGGCGGTACGACGGCCTGGCAGCACGAGCGCGCCCAGGACGCCAGGGAACAGGCGCGGCAGACCGAGCGGCGGACGGACGCGGTCACCTCGGTGCTGGCCGCCCCCGACGCGAAGACCCGCACCGCCGCGCTCGGGGACGGTGCCAGGGGCACGGTCGTCGTCTCGCGGAGCCGCGACGCGGCCGTGTTCATCGCCTCCGGGATGGCGAGACCGCCCGGCGGCAAGGTCTACCAGCTGTGGTTCGACGACGGCGGGACGATGCGCTCGGCCGGGCTGATGGATCCCGGAGGGAGCACGGAGGCGGTCCTCATGGCCGGTTCCGTCGACGGGGCGTCCGGCATGGGCATCACCGTCGAACCGGCCGGCGGATCCGCCAAGCCGACCTCGCGCCCGGTGGCCCTGCTGGAGCTTCCCGCCTGAGACCCGACCGCCCGGCCCGTCAGCGGCGGCTCCGGGCCGGGCGGTCCTCCGAAGCGGGGGGGGGGGGGGGGGGCCCCCCCCCCCCCCCCCCCCCCCCCCCCCCCCCCCCCCCCCCCCCCCCCCCCGCTGCCACACCCCGGCCGGCCCTGCCCCCCGCACCGCACGCTGATTCCCGAGGACCCCATCTCTGCACACGAGGATCTCTACACATAAGGAACAAATAAGAGCAAACTGGACTCCATGTGGCGCTTGCCGCACACACTCCGGGAGGCGGTCGGGCCACAAGAGAACGAAGGAGACGAGTCATGGCCAACGTCTCGCACACCCGAGGTGACATCACCAGCCACCCCGATGCCCCGGAGATGCGGGCCCGCTACGACCGCATGATGGGCGGTCGCGATGTGGCGCTCGTGGACGGACCGATGTTCCTGCTCGGTCTGTACTGCGCCGCCTCCCCGTGGATCCTTCACTACACGTCGAGCCAGCCGTCTCTCGTGGTGCACAACCTGATCATGGGCATCGCGATCGGCGTGCTGGCTCTCGGCTTCACCAACTCGCCGGAGCGGATGTACGGCCTGAGCGGAGCCCTGTGCGCGCTGGGCACGTGGATGATCATCTCGCCGTGGATCGTCGGCTCGAGCCCGGACACCGGAGTCGTGCTCAACAGCATCATCATCGGAGCGCTGGCGGTGGTGCTGGGCATGGTCTGCATCGTCACGGCGACGAGGAGCACCTCACGGGCGTGACAGCGGACGAGGAGCACGCCTCGGGCGGAACGCACCGAGGACGGCCGGTCCGGCCCCGTCGGACCGGCCCCGTCGGACCGGCCCCGTCGGACCGGCCCCGTCGGACCGGCCCCGTCGGTCCGGCCCCGTCGGTCCGGCCCGTGCGGTGCAGCCGGGCCGGCGCCGTGCGGTGTGTCCGCGTGGCGGGTGCGCACGGCAGGATCAACCCCGTCGCGGTGGCGGTGGCGGGACGGTGACACCGCAGCGCCTCGTCGCAAGGGCGGGCCGAGACCCGGACATCGCCGGGGCGAGGCCGGAAGACAGCCACCGCCGTGCCCCGCCACCGGGACGGGGCCGGGACCCCGCCGCCCACGGGCCTCGTCGCCGGGGGCTTGTCCGCGGCAGGCAGGTCTACGCCGACGCGCCCCCGCCGGGCGCATACACGTACGGCGTCGTCGTGGTCAGCGGTACGAAGCCGAGGCGGGCGAGGATCGGGCGGCTCTGGCTGGAGGCGTCCACCTGCACGTAGCGGTAGCCGCGGTCGGCGGCGACCCGGGCACGGTGGGCGACGAGGGCGCGGTAGATGCCCCGGCCCCGCCAGCCCTCGACGGTCCCGCCGCCCCAGAGCCCCGCGAATCTGGCCCCGGGCACGAGTTCCATCCGGGCCGCGCTCACCGGCAGATCACCGGCGAGGGCCACCACGGCGACGACGTTGTCCGCGTCACCGGTGAGCTGGGCGAGCAGCTGGTGGCGCAGGCGTGAGCTGTCCGTGCCGAAGGCCTGCCGGTGGACGTCCGCCACGAGGTCGACCCCGGCGCTGTCGGTGACGGGCAGCAGCCGGACACCGTCCGGCGGCTCGGCGTCGAGGGCCAGGTCGCCCAGCTCGGCGACCATCAGCGTCTCCTCCGGCTCGGGAGCGAACCCGGCCGCCCGGAGCCGCTGTCCGAGGTCGTCCGGCCCGTCGTGGCCGTACAGCTTCCATTCGAACCCACGCCCCAGACCGGCGAAGTACCGGATCTGCCCGGCTATCGCCGCATCGGCACCCGCCTCGTCCAGATCCGACCAGACCACTCCGCTCCAGCCCTGGTCGGCACCGACCTGACGCACCACCTTGCCGACGCGCTCCACCCGGGCTCCGGGGCCGTCGGGCCGTGCGCCCTCCCGCATGTCCCGGTCGAACAGGGCCAGTACCCCTACGTGATCCATGAGCTCACTCCAGCATCCGCCGGGAGTCCCTGCAATGGGATTACGCGGCCGTTTTCCGGCGGGCCGGAATCCGGCCGCGTCCTGACCGTCCGGCGCCGGCACCCCGGCGGCCCCCTCGGCGGAGGCGGTACTCGCGGTCCGGCTGCCGGGACAGACACCCGGCAGTGACCAGACAAGGATGCCCCGCCCGTCGGCCCGGACGGCCTGGCCGATGCCGACGCGTCCGGCGCCGGTGACCACCTGCCGGGACTCGGCGGCGGCCAGGGCCCCGTCGATGGAGATGGGGGCGGGCGCGGTCCGAAGCCGGGTGCCGGGGACGGCGGCGAGCCGCGTGGCGAGTTCCCGCTACGCCTCGGTCGACAAACGGGCAGCCGCCACCGGCCCGGCCGAGCCCCCCGCCCGAACGGGAAGGGCGCGCGGCCAACATCCCCGACACCCGTTCACCCCGACCGGAAAGGAACACCCGGCCGACCGCCCGGTCAGGCATCGCGCCCCGGCCAGAACGGACGCCCGGTCACCCGCGTCGGCCGGACATCCGCCCCCGGCCGCGGCGCCTGCCCTCACCCGTGCTGCGCGCGGCGGGACGGCGCCGCCGCCTTCCTGGCGGGTACTTGACCGAATCCGGTCATCGCCCGTGGCAGGCGAAGGGCGACCCTTCCGGTTCCCGCCCGGCTGCCGCCCCGTCGGACGTGCGCCCCGGCCCGCCCGCGACACCGCCCGACACGGGCGGCCCTCGGCGGCTGTTCGGAGCCGGTGTCGTCCACCATGGACTCAGTCCCAGACCGGAGAACCCGATGGCCACCACCCTGGACCGGTACACGAACACCCGCCCGCGCACCGCCGGCAGGGCGACAGCCCTGCTGCTGTTCGCCTGCTTTCTCGTCGGGAGTCTGATCACCACGCCCGGCTCCCGCCACCCGGACGGACTCCGGCCCGCCTCGCTCCCGACGGCGGTCTCCTGCGCCGCCCTGCCGTGGCAGCGCAGCCACCCCCGCGTCACCGTGGCGGTGACAGCGTGCTGCACCACGGCCGCCGGCGCCCTGGGCCACCTGCTCACCCCGCTGATCCTGGGGCCGGCCACGGCCGCCCTCTACTGGATGGCGGCCGGCACCGCCCGCAGAACCACTCGCGGCTACGCGCTCGGCACCCTCGCCCTGCTCGTGGCCGCCGCGGTGACGGCGCGGGTACGGCTCGGCTACGCCGACGACCGGCTGACCATCACGGTCACCGACGACGGCACGGCCCCGGCGGTCCCCGTCCCGCCCGCGCCGGGCCACGGCCTCGGCGTCATCGGCATGCGCGAACGCGCGCAGTCCGTCGGTGGCGCCCTCGGCGCCGGCCACCGCCCCGGCGGCGGTTTCGAAGTCACCACCCGCCTACCGCTGCACCCCCACCCGCACCCGCACCCCACGGAACCGGAAGAAGAGCGAACCCGATGACCATCCGCGTCCTGCTCGCCGACGACCAGGCCCTGCTCCGGGCCACCTTCCGCATCCTGATCGAGTCCTGCCCCGACATGGACGTGGTCGCCGAGGCCACCGACGGCAGGGAGGCGGTCGATCTCGCCCGCGCCCACCACCCCGACGTCGTCCTCATGGACATCCGCATGCCCGGCACCGACGGGCTGACGGCCACCACCGCCATCTGCGCCGACCCGGAGCTGGCGACGACCCGCGTTCTCATCCTGACCACCTTCGAAATCGACGAGTACGTCGCCCAGGCGCTGCGGGCCGGCGCCAGCGGTTTCCTCGGCAAGGACGTGGGCGCCGACGCGCTGCTGAGCGCCCTGCGCACCGTGGCCGCGGGTGACGCCCTGCTCTCGCCGCTGGCCACCCGTGCCCTCATCACCCGTTACCTCGCCGCGCCGGTGCCCGGGAGCCCGCTCGCGCCTCCCGAGGCCCTTGCCGCGCTCACGGCCCGCGAGCGGGAGGTGATGGCGCTGGCCGCCGAGGGGCTCTCCAACGCCGAGATCGCCGATCAGCTCGTCGTCAGCCCGCTGACCGTACGCACCCACGTCCATCGCGCGATGACCAAGCTGAACGCCCGTGACCGCGCCCAACTGGTCGTCATGGCCTACCAGTCCGGCCTCGTGCAGCCCGCGCCGCCGGCCGCGTACTGAAGGCCGCCCGCGGCACGGCCGGTGCCCGCCTGCCCGGGGCGTGCGCTGTCGGGTCAGGGTGCCGGGACGAGAGGCGGCCGGCCCCAGTCGGCGGTCAGGGCCTGCCGGAGCGCGTCCGCGCCGGTCCTGCCGATGCGGTCGGCGAGGACCGACTCGATGACGCCGATGGCGGCCTGGGCCCGCTCGTGGACGCGCTGCCCCTCGGCGGTGGTGCGGATCAGCCGCCGGCGCGCCGAGCCGGGGTCGGGGACCTGCTGGAGGAGGCCCATGGCGATCAGGCCGTGGACCGCCTGGTGGACGGTCTGGCGGGTGACGCCGATGCGGCGGGCGAGCTCGGAGACCGTGGTCCCCTCCGCGTCGAGCATCGCGAAGACGGAGGCCTGCGCCGTGCTCACCGGCTGCTCTCCCGCGCTCTCCATGCTCGCCATCAGGGCGTCGTCGAACCAGCGCTTGGCTTCGGTGAGCAGTTGGGGAAGGTTGGCCGCGCGGTGGCTCATGGCTCCTCAGGGGGTCGGTGGACGAGAGAATTATCCACTCGACGGTCCAGGGGGCGGTCAGCCGGTGTGCTCCGTGTGCCGGGCGACGAAGTCGAGCGTCGTGGTGAAGCACTGTTCCACGGCGTCCGGCGACAGGCCGACCCACAGGTGGTCGCCGCCCTCGACCGGCCGGAAGTCGGCCTGGACGCCGGCCTCCCGGAGGGCCGCGACGAGGCGCTCGCTCTGGGCGAAGGGGACGATCGTGTCCGCGGTGCCGTGCAGGACGAGGAACGGCGGCGCGCCCGCCGTCACCCGCCCGGCAGGGCTCGCGGCACGGGCGCCCGCGGGGTCGTCGGCGAGGGCCGAGCCGATCAGCAGCGCCTCGAACGTGGTGGGATCGGCCGCGGCGTAACGGCCGGCGGGGTGGTCCTCGGCGAGGCGGGTGAGGTCGGAGGGTGCGTACCAGACGGCGCATCCGCGCAGGGTGGCGGTGCCGGGGTGTCCTTCGGCGGTGAGGGCGGCGAGGGCGGCGAGGTGACCGCCGGCTGACTCGCCCCACACGACGGTGCGGCCGGTGTCCAGGCCGAGTTCGCCGGACCTGACGTGCAGCCACCGCAGGGCCGAGGCGATGTCGTCGAGCTGCGCGGGGTGGACGGCTTCGCCGCTCAGCCGGTAGTCGGGGCAGGCGACGGCGTATCCGGCGCGGACCAGGCGGGCGAACGGGCCGGGAGCCCAGTCCCGGAAGCGGGGCCCGAGGTCGTCGCGCAGACCCGTGCGCCAGGCGCCCCCGTGCACGAAGACGACCACCGGCACGGGCCCGGACGCCTCTTCGGGGAGCCAGAGGTCCAGCTCCAGCGGCCGGGTGCCCTCCCGGACGGTGTGGACGGCGCCGCGCAGCAGCCGTACTCCGGGCTCGGGGTGTGCGGCGGGCGGCAGGGGCAGCCGGGCCGGGTCCGGCGGCGCGAGCAGTTCGAGGGGGAAGGACGGTCCTGGTACGGCCATGGAGGTCTCCGGTCGGTCGGTTCAGCGGGCGAGACGCGGGAGCAGGGTGCGGGCGTTGGCCGTGGTCAGGGACCGCCAGGTGGCACCGTCCACGGGGGCGGGTTCGGTGTCGAAGGACGCGGCGTGCGCCTGGACCGCGGCGGCCGGGGTCCAGCAGTAGTCGCTGCCGTAGAGCAGCCGTTCGGGGCGGGCGAGGCTCAGCAGCGCCGGAACCTGGCGGGGGAACGCCGGTCCCGCCAGGTCGTAGTAGAGCCCGCGCAGTTGGGCGACGGCGTCCGGGGCGGCGGTGCCGGCCGGCATGAACAGTTTCATGAAGCCGCCGATGCGGTCGGCCAGCACGGGCAGCGCGCCTCCGCAGTGCGGGACGACGACCTTCAGGTCCGGGCAGCGCTCCAGCGTGCCGGCGAAGAGCAGGTCGGTGACGGCGCGCGCGGTGTCGAAGACGAACTCGACCATGGGGCGCGGCCGGCCGAGCGCGGACTGCTCCCAGCACACCGGCGAGGTGGGGTGCACGAAGACGACGGCTCCGCGGCGGTTCAGCTCGGCGAAGACCGGTTCGAGGCGCTCGTCGCCGAGGTAGACGCCGTGGGTGTTGGTCTCCAGGACGACGCCGTCCGCTCCCAGTGTGTCGAAGGCGTACGCGATCTCCGCGAGGGCCCCGTCGATGTCGGGCAGCGGCAGTGAGGCGAACAGCCCGAAGCGGCGGGGGTGTTCGCGCACGATCCGCGCGCCGTCCTCGTTGACCTCGCGGGCCAGTTCGCGGGCGGCCACCGGGTCGCCGAAGAAGACTCCCGGTGAGGACACGGAGAGGACCGCCGTGTCGATGCCGCTGCGGTCCATCAGCTCCAGGTGGGCTGCGGCCGACCAGCGGGGCCAGGCCGGCACCCCGTCGGGCCGTTCGTGTCCGGCCGCCCTGGCCTGCCGGATGTAGGAGTCGGTGACGAAATGCGCGTGGACGTCGACGAGTCCGGGCGTGTGGGCCGGTGCGCTCATGAGGGGGTGTCCTCGCCTGGTGCGGAAGGTGGACGGGAGGGGGCTGCGGGGGCTGCGGGGGCTGTCTGCGGTGCGGCGGACCGGCGTGCGCGGCGGGAGCGGACCGCGGAGGCCGCGCGTTCCCCGACGACGATGCCGGCCAGGCCGGTCAGTCCGAGGAGGGGAGGCGCGGGCGAGGTGACGTCCAGCGCCCAGTAGACGGCGCCCATCAGCAGGCCGGCGGCGAAGGAGAGGCCTGCCGCCCGCAGGAACGTGGCGGTGGGGGCCGCCCGGGAATCCGACGGGGCGCTCACAGGGCCTCCAGGATCGCCTGGCCGAGCAGCATGCCGAGCAGTCCGAACAGGGCGACCGGCGGCGGTGCGGGTGACTTCACCCGCACCACCACGTAGAGCACGCCCACCAGGACGCCCGCGAACAGCGCCTTGAGGTAGGGCACGGCGGTCAGCTTCCGGTGCGCCACTCGTGGCCGGGCAGGAAGCGCACGTCGTTCTCCTTGGGCACGGTCGCGAACTTCGCCGGCTCGGGCACGAACGGCTGTGCGGGCAGGGTGAGTTCGTCGGTCGGGGTGCCCAGCCGCTCGAAGAACCGCTCGAAGGTGCCGCCCGGTCCCGCGGCCACGCCGACGATCTGCGTGTGGTGCCGCTCCATGCGGTAGGCGTGCGGGCAGTTCTTCGGTACGAAGCCGAAGTCGCCGGAGGTGAGGAGCTTCTCGTACTGCTCCCCCGCCAGGTCCTCCACGAACAGGCGCACCGCGCCCTGCGTGACGTAGAAGACCTCGTGGGTGTCGGCGTGGGAGTGGGCGGGGATGATGTCGCCTTTGGGCCCCTCGCAGGTGAAGAAGTTGAAGGTGTTCTCGGTCTGCTCGCCGCCCGCGTAGATCGTGACGAGGTCGCCGAAGAGGTGCGCCCGGTCGCCCAGGCCCTTCTCGATGAAGTACGGCTTGCCCGGCTCGGGCGGGATGAGGGAGCGGGTCCGGTACTGGGTGGCGTACTCGATGGTCATGCGAAACCTCCGGCCTCTCACTGGATGAATGTCAGGTTACCTGACATCGGCCGTGCTGTCCCGCCCCGGGCGCGGCCGGTCGATGCGGAGGAGGGGCGCGGTCGGTCGATGCCGGGCGGGGGTGCGGCCGTGGCGGCGCCGCGTGCCGCGATAGCTTCGCCCTGACACGGTCCGGGCCGGCCGTGCGAGACCCCGACCGCGGGAGAGTCATGCGCGAGGACGCGATCGTCCAGGTGGCAGCCGGAGTTCATCTGGTGCACGGCAGCGACACGAACTGGGTCGTCCTGTCCGACGGCGACGCGGTCGCCCTGGTCGACACGGGCTACCCCGGTGACCGCGAGCAGGTCCTCGCCTCGCTGCGGGCGCTCGGCCACCCGCCGGAGGCGCTGACCGCCGTACTGATCACCCACGCGCACAACGACCACCTCGGCTCCGCCGAGTACCTCAGCCGTGCCTTCGGCGTCCCCGTCCATCTGCACGAGGCCGAAATGCCGCACGCGCGGCGCGAGTTCCTGCACCAGGTGTCCGTCGGGCAGGTCATGCGCCGGGCGTGGCGCCCTGGGGTGCTGCCCTGGGCGGTACGGGCGCTGCGCGCGGGCGGCACCGCGGACGTCCGCATGACGGAGCCCCGGCCGTTCCCCGCGCCGGGCGCGCTCGACCTGCCCGGGCGGCCCGTCCCGGTCCACACGCCCGGGCACACGGCCGGTCACTGCGTCTTCCATCTCCCCGAAGCGGGCGTCGTCATCTCCGGTGACGCGCTGGTCAGCGGGCACCCCACGTCCCGCGTCCGCGGCCCGCAACTGCTGCCCGCGATGTTCGACGCCGAGCGCGAGCGGAGCCTCGCGGCGCTGCACCACATCGAGGGCCTCGCGGCGGACGTCCTGCTCCCCGGGCACGGGCTCGTGCACCGCGGTCCTGTGCGGGCTGCCGCGGAACGGGCGCGGGAGCTCGGCTGAGCCGCGTCCGGCCGCGCGTCACGGGCCCGTACGGCCCGGAACGCACCGCCGACGTGGACACCGCCGCGCCACCAACCCCCACCGCCCGGAACGCGCCGTCGGCGTAGACACCCCCACGCCACCGACCCCCACCGCCCAGAGCACACCGCCACCGTGGACACCCCCACGCCACCACCCCCCCCACCGCCCAGAGCACACCGCCGACGTGGACACCCCCACGCCACCGACCCCCACCGCCCAGAGCACACCGCCACCGTGGACACCCCCACGCCACCAATCTCCACCGCCCAGAGCGCACCGCCACCGTGGACACCCCCGCGCCACCAATCTCCACCGCCCGGAGCGCGCCGTCGGCGTGGACACCCCCACGCCACCAACCCCCACCGCCCAGAGCACACCGCCGACGTGGACACCCCCACGCCACCGACCCCCACCGCCCGGAGCACGCCGTCGGCGTGGACACCCCCGCCCGCGGCCCCGCGGGCCGTGCTCGCGCCTGTCACGGCAGCGTGGTCGTACACCCCGATCATCGGCACCATCACCTCGTCGGCCCGGCCTCCGCCCGCAACGTTGCGGCGGGATGAACATCGCACGGCGCCGCCGAGCCTCGCCCCGCCGCCCGGCGCCTCCCTCGCCCCACCCGCGTACCGTCTGCGAACCCGCAGGTCAGCGGGTACGCGTCGACATCGAACCGGGCTTTCCGCGACGCCGATCACGCCCCTGGCCCGCGGCGGCGGGCGGGCGGACCGTCCTTGACGGGCGTTCGCGGGAATTGCGAGGCTCCTCGCCACCCCACCCCACCCCACCTCCCCGCCCCGCGTCCTCCCCGCGCCCCATGCGCCTCCCCGCACCCGAAGGGAACCCAGCGATGACCTCCGCACCCGCTGTCGCCGTCTCGCCCGGCCGGCGGCTCACCGTCCAGCGGCTCGGTGGCCGGCTCGGCGCCGTGATCTCCGGGATCCGCCTCGGCGGCGACCTCGCACCCGACACCGTGGCCGCCCTACGCGCCGCGCTGCTCCGGCACAAGGTGGTCTTCCTCCGCGGCCAGGACCACCTCGACGAGGCGAGCCACGAGGCTTTCGGACGGCTGCTAGGGGACCCGGTCGCCCACCCCACCGTGCCGTCCGCGGACGGGCGGTACGCGCTGGGCATCGACTCCGACCACGGCGGCCGTGCCAACCAGTGGCACACCGACGTGACGTTCGTGCCCGCGTACCCCGCGTTCTCGATCCTGCGCGCGGTCGTCGTCCCGCCCTACGGCGGCGACACGCTGTGGGCCAACACCGCGACGGCGTACGAGAACCTGCCCGAGCCGCTGCGCGCCCTCGCCGACTCCCTGCGCGCGCTGCACACCAACGACTACGACTACGCGGCGCTGCGTCCCGATGCCGTGCCGGAGCAACTGGAGCACTACCAGAAGGTGTTCACCTCGACGAGGTTCCGCACCGAGCACCCGGTGGTGCGCGTCCACCCGGAGACGGGTGAACGCACGCTGCTGCTCGGCAGCTTCGTGCAGCGCGTCGTCGGCCTGCCCGCCGCCGACTCTCGGACGCTCCTCCAGCTGTTCCAGTCGCACATCGAGCGCCCGGAGAACACCGTGCGCTGGCGGTGGCAGCCCGGCGACGTCGCCATCTGGGACAACCGGGCGACCCAGCACTACGGCGTGGACGACTCCGACGACCACGAGCGGCGGCTGCGCCGCGTCACCGTGAACGGCGACGTACCGGTCGGCGTGGACGGCCGCCCCTCCGTGCCGGTGGAGCGCGAGGCGGCGGCCGCCCCCGCGTCCCTCCCCTCGTCCGGCACCTCGGCCGGCACCTCGACCGGCACCTCGGCCGCAGCCTGAGCACGGTCCGCGGATGCCCGGGCGGCGGTCCTTCCGGACATCCGCGGGCCACCGACGAGACACGCCTCAGCCGAGTTCCAGCGTCGTGACGCCGAAGACGCGCTCCGCGGCGAAGGGCCGCACCGGACCGGTGTACATGCGGGCCGTCTCGAAGGAGGGGGCGAGACCCAGTTCCTCGGCCAGGGCGACGGCGGGCGCGTTGTTCTCGGGGACGTCCAGCGCCACCTCACTGCCTGCGATCCCGGCGGTCAGTCCGGCGAACAGCGCCCGGGCGTCCTCGGCGGTGTCGCCGAACAACGGGCCGACGCGCCAGGCGTCCCGGCCCGGACGGATCACCCCGTAGCCGGTGAGCCGCCCGCCGGTGACGCGGGCCAGGGCACGGTGCCCGTCCTCGGCGAGCCAGCGCTCCACGAAGCGCGGCCGGTCCGCGGGGAAGCAGGCGCTGTCGTACGCGGTGACGGCGCCGAGGTCCTCGACGGGACGCACAGGACGCACACCCTGCGGAACCGCCGTCACCGGCGCGACACCGCTGTGGCGGACGGTGCGGTGAGCGGGGTGGAACCCGGACCTGCGGTAGTTGTCCTGCTGCGCCACCACCCCGTCCAGGCCGACGGTCCGGGTGCCGGCGTGGGCCAGCGCCGTCTTCCAGGTGGTGATCCCGTGACCGCGGCCGCGCAGGTCGGGGCGTACCAGGTAGAAGCCGAGGAAGGCGTAGTCGGCGCCGTAGTTGACGACCGAGACGGCCGAGACCGGCTCCCCGTCGATCCTCCCGACGAAGAAGCCGTCGGGGTCCTGGGCGAAGAAGCTCGGGGCGTCCGAGAGTCCCGGATTCCATCCCTCGGCCGCCGCCCATCCGGTGATCACCGTCCAGTCGTCCTGCGAGGCCTGACTGACGACGAGGTCGTGGGAGACCGGAGAGGTCATCGGTGCGCTCCACTTCGTGGGGATCGTGTGGTGTGCGGTGGTCGGCCGCACCGCAGCATCCTCGCCGATCTCGGCGGTACGGACCATGCCGGGCCGGATCCCCGGGGTCGTCAATCAGCCATCAGGCGCACCGTGTTGACCGAGCGGGGCACCGCGGGGCGCTCGCCCGCGCTGCGCCGTACACGGCCCCGCGCCCGCATCGCCGTCCCCCGGCCGGAGCGGACCGGACGCCGTCCGGAATCGCCTTGCGCGCCGCCGCGGCGCGCAAGGGTAAGGCACACCGGCCCGTGCCGCTCGCCGGGAGGCGTGGCCGCGGGGGCCCGCCTATCGTGATCGAGGGGTGCCCCGGCACGCGGTGCACGGGGCCCCCGGTCCGCAGCCGGGCGTCCCAGGAGGCTTGCATGCTGTCCGTGCACCAACGACGCGTCCTGGCCGGAGCCGCGACAGCGACACTGGCCCTGCTGGCGGCGGAGCTGCCGTCCGCGGCGACGGCCGCCGACGGCCCCGACCTCTCGCGCTTCTACGACCAGAAGATCAAGTGGACCGCCTGCGCGGACGAGGAAGCACCCGAGGACCTCCAGTGCGGGAAGGTCACCGTCCCGCTGGACTACGCGCGCCCCGGCGCGGGAACCCTCGAACTGGCGGTGGCCCGCTACCGGGCGACCGGCCCGTCGCGCGGTTCGGTCCTGCTGAACTTCGGCGGTCCCGGCGGGTCGGGGGTCAGCGAGCTCGCCACCGGTGGCAAGGACTTCATGGGTCTCACGAACGGCTACGACGTGGTGACCTTCGACCCCCGCGGCGTCGGCCGGTCCTCGCCCGTCAGTTGCGGCGAGGGCGCGGCCGAGGCCGAGGCGGACAGCACGCGGGAGACCGATCCCCGCAGGACGCTGGAGGATCTGCGGAAGACGGCGGACGAGTGCGTGAAGCACTCCGGGCCCGTACTGGCGCACATAGGCACGGTGAACGCCTCGCGCGACCTGGACGTCATGCGGGACGCGCTGGGCGACGACAAGCTCAACTACCTCGGTTTCTCGTACGGGACGCGGCTGGGCGCGGTGTACTCGGCGCAGTTCCCGAAGAAGGTCGGCCGGATGGTGCTCGACGGGGTGGACACGCTCACCGAGCCCCTGGCCGAGCAGGGCGTGGTGGGGGCGGAGGGGCAGCAGACCGCCCTGGAGGACTTCCTCGGCTGGTGCACCGCGCACATGACCTGCCCCTTCGGAGAGGACGCGCGTTCAGCGCGGGAGGACGTCGTCGCGCTCGTCGAGTCGCTGGACCAGGACCCGGTGCCGACAGACTTCGGGCAGGCCTTCTCCGGACAGGACCTGGTCGGGGCGATCAGTCAGGCGCTGTACAGCAGGCAGCTGTGGCCGACCCTCGAACACGCCCTGTCCTCTCTCGTGCAGGACGGTGACAGCCAGGGGCTCATGCAGCTGTCGGGCGGCGCCGCCCTGCCGGACACCCGCCGGGAGGACCGCGCGGCGGCCGCTGGCCACGACGGGGGTCTCGTCGACCCGATGGAGGTCCCCTTCGACAACCTTCCGGCGGCGCTCGTCGCGATCAACTGCGCGGACGACCCGGACCGGCCGACCGCCGAGGAGGTCACCAGGGACATGGGCAGACTCCGCGCCGAGTACGAGAGGGCGTCTGCGGTCTTCGGCCGTTACCGGCTGACCCAGGTGCTGATGTGCTACGGCCGTCCCCGGGGCACCGACTTCATCCGTGACGAGGTCCGTGCCGTCGGCGCCGCGAAGATGCTGCTCGTCGGCACCCGGGGCGACCCGGCGACCCCGTACCGCTGGACCCAGGAGACCGCCGAGCGGCTCGGGTCCTCGGCCGTCGTCCTCGACAACAAGGGCGAGGGGCACACGGGGTACGCGTCCTCGAAGTGCGTGCACCAGAAGGTCGACGACTTCCTGCTGTACGGCTCCCTGCCGGACGACGGCAGCTCCTGCGGGTCCGACGCGCACGACTGAACGTACGTGCACGCGGCGCGTGAACGCCCCGGGGAAGCCGTGTCGAGCGTGTCCCCTGTGCGGCCGGGCGAGCCCGCGTGACGTAGGGATGACCGGCACATGAGACCGGGCTGCCAGCGTGAACACCCCAATGCGCTCACAGAGAAAAGGGGAATCGGGTGTCCGTTCTGACGGAAACACACGCCGCGCGATCCGCTCCGGCCGACCTCACCTACGAACACACGGTGAGCAGGAGCCTGGTGCACCGCCGGGCCCTGTCCGAGGTGTTCCTGACCGACAGCAGGACCACCGACGGGACGCACTTCGTCGCGGCCGCCCAACTGCCTCCGTCACACGCCTACTTCACGGACCACACGACCGCGGCGGTGGTCGACCCGCTGCTGCTCCTCGAATGCTGCCGGCAGGCCGAGACGCACGCGGTGCACGCCCACTTCGGTGCGCCGAGGAACACCAAGTTCGTCCTCAAGTCCTGGACCCTGGACCTGCCCGAGCCGACGGACCTGCCCTCCGGTCACGGCCCCACGCCCCTCGTGCTCTCCGTCGGCACGCAGGACGCGCAGTGGAGCGGCGGCGCCCTGCGGGCGCTCACCTACCGCATGCGGATCGAGGTGGACTCCTTGCAGGTGGGCGAGGCCCGGATGCAGGTGCAGTACGTGCCCGACGCCGTGTACGGCACACTGCGCCGCCGCGGCCGGAGCGGCCCGGTGCCCACGTCGGACGATTTCCGTGAGGCGGCGGCCGGTGAGCCGGTGGCACCGGCGCGGGTGGGCCGGACCCGGCCCGAGAACGTGATCCTGCTCGACGCGCGCACCGAGCCCGACGCCGTACGCGCTCGGCTGCGCATAGCCGGTGACCACCCGAGCCTTTTCGACCACGCCCAGGACCACGTCCCCGGCATGGTCCTCATGGAGGCCGGCCGCCAGGCCTTCCTGCTCGCCGCCGAGGAGTTCACGGGCGATCCGGCGTCCACCTGGTGCCTCGTCGGCCTCGAGGCGTCCTTCGGCGCCTACGCGGAACTCGACGCACCGCTGACGGTCGTGGGACACCGGCCCACCACCGTCGCGCGTGCCGGGGGCCGCCCGGCCCTCGGAGTACGTGTGACGTTCGAGCAGGCCGGGCGTCCCGTTGCGGAGGCCACGTTCACCGGCGTGAGCACGCGCGGGGGGCAGTAGCCGCCGCGGGGGGGGGGGGGGGGGGGGGGGGGGGGGGGGGGGGGGGGGGGGGGGGGGGGGGGGGGGGGGGGGGGGGGGGGGGGGGGGGGGGGGGGGGGG
>NZ_JBWKDS010000015.1:0-19286 GCF_056435845.1 Streptomyces sp. NPDC043867
ATGGCGGTCCACGCAGTTGTACGCGACGTTGAGCTTGCCGTCCTTGAACCACTTGGCGAACGGCGGATTCGACCAGTCGAGGGTCTCGGTGGGCTCGGTGGCCCAGGTCAGCCGACGGGCCTGCTCGGCCCAGAAGCCGAGCCTGTCAGCCTTGGCCTGCTCATACGCCTCCGCGGTGACATTGGCGTTCGCGGCCAGGTCGGCGGGCGGCGCGAACCTGCGCTCTTCCTTCAGCAGGTTGGCCAGGCTTTCGTTGCTCACGACATCTCCCTTTCCCAGGGTGTCCGTTGTGTCCCAGGCCACAGCTCATCAGACCGGAGGGCCCGATGACAAGGGCCGATCCGGAATTGGTTTAGACCTATTCGGCGACCGTGGGGTCACTCAGGGGCACGTACGGGCGGGCGGCCGGGTTCAGTCTGCTGCGCACGGACGGGCCCGGCCCCGCGACGCCACGGGTGGGCGGGGCGATCCGGAAGGGGCGGCAGCTGGTGCGGAGGGCTGTTGGTACCGGGGTGCGGAGGCCGGGCGGGGTGCGGCCGTCGTTGATCCGGCCGCACCCCGGTCATGCTCACGCGGGACTGGGCAGGTCCTCGGGCTCGTCCACGTGGTCGAACAGCTCGGCCGTGCCGACGCCTTCACCGTCGTCGGCGCCGGTCAGCAGATACGCCTGCGCCTCGCCCACGTGGAAATACATCCCGTGCAGCTCCAGCGCCCCCGCCGCCAGGGCGCGCCTCACGCAATCGTGCGCCCGCAGATGGTCCAGCTGCTGCACCACGTTGGTCAGACAGAGCTGCTCCACCGCGTCGGCCGGGGCCCGTCCGGCGAGCCGGGGCCACGGCCGGTCGGCGGTGGCCATCCGCTCCAGGCTCGGCAGGCCGTACCGCAGCCAGCGCTTGAGGGGCGTCTGCGCTCCACCGGGCTCCGAGTTCAGCAGGGCCTGCATCGCCCCGCACCCGGAGTGCCCGCACACCGTGATGGACCGCACCTCCAGCACATCCACCGCGTACTCGATCGCGGCGGCCACCGAGTCGTCCCCGCTCTCCTCGCCGGGCGGCGGCACGAGATTGCCCACGTTGCGTACGACGAAGAGGTCGCCCGGGCCGCTGGACGTGATCATCGACGTGACGAGCCGAGAGTCGGCGCAGGTCAGGAAGAGCTGCGACGGCCGCTGCCCCTCGCGCGCCAGACGGGCCAGCTCGCCCCGCACCAGGGGCGCGGTGTTGCGCTGGAACGCGCTGATGCCACGGGCCAGTTGGTGTCCACTGCGCCCGGGGGAACCGCCCGTCCCACCGGTGCGCTCCCGGCCGTCCGAGGGGCCGCCGGCCGACGCGGGCTGCGGGCCGGCGGAGGGCTCGCAGTGGTGGTTGCGCCAGGGTGTCCAGGGGCGGCACCGGCAGTGGGAGCCGTCCGTGGGCTCGGCGATGCGGGTCCCGAGTCTGCGTCCGGCGATCTCGGCCTTGCCGCCCTGGGCGACATGCGTGTTCTGCCAGTCCTGCAGCGACTCGTAGGCAGCGTGGTCCATGAACGAGCCGTCCAGCTCCACGACGGCCGCGGAGCCCCGCGGGACCAGGTGCAGTGCACGGCTGAGGCGCGGCACGGCGAGGAACGTCAACTGCCCACGCACTCCTACGTAATGGACTCCTTCCCTCTCCTCGTGCGTGATCCGGGTGTGGGCGAGGCGGTTCAGGGCGACACCGACGGCCACGGCGACCCCCAGCGCCACGCCCTCCAGGACGCCGAAGGCGACGACGCCGAGCGTGGTGACGGCGTACACCAGCACCTCGCGGTGGCGGGTCACCGTGCGGATGTGGTGCAGGGACACCATCTGGATGCCGACGGCCATCACCAGGGCAGCGAGCGAGGCGAGCGGGATCAGCTCCAGGACCGGGACCATCAGCAGCGCGGCGGCTACTACGAAAACGCCGTGCAGCATCGTGGAGTTCCGGCTCACCGCACCTGCGTGCACATTCGCCGACGTACGTACCGCCACACCGGCGACCGGCAGACCGCCGAGTGCCCCGGAGACCACATTGGCGGCACCCTGGCCGAGCAGCTCGCGGTCGAGGTCGGACCGGCCGACGTGAGCGTGCAGTCCCGGCCGCCCGGCCACCAGCTTGTCCACGGCGACGGCGCCGAGCAGCGACTGCACGCTGCACACCAGGGTCACCGTGAGGACGGCGGCGACGAGGCCGAGGACCGGGCCCTCGGGCAGTCCGGCCAGCGCGTGGCTGCTCCAGGACGGCAGGTCGACCATCGGCAGGCGCAGCCCGGCGAGCGAGGCGGCCGCCGTGGCCCCGCCGACGGCGACGAGCGCGGCGGGGACCTTGCGCAGGGCGCGCCCGACCCGCCCGGGGATCCGCGGCCAGGCCAGCAGCAGCACCAGGGTCAGCACACTCATGGACACGGCGGCGGGGTGCAGCCCGGCCAACTGGGCGGGCAGGGCCAGCACGTTGGCGGGCACCGAGCTCTGGGGGGTGCCTCCGAGCACGATGTGCAGCTGGGCTACGGCGATGGTCACGCCGATGCCGGCGAGCATGCCGTGGACGACGGCGGGGCTGACGGCGAGTGCGGAGCGGGCCACACGCAGGCAGCCGAGGCCTAGTTGCGCGATGCCCGCGAGGACCGTGATGGCGCAGGTCGTACGCCATCCGTAGCGGTGGATCAGCTCGGCGGTGACCACCGTGAGGCCGGCGGCCGGGCCGCTCACCTGGAGGGGGGAGCCGCCGAACCGTCCGGCGACGATCCCGCCGACCGCCGCGGCGACTAGGCCGGCCTGAAGCGGAGCGTCGGTGGCCAGGGCGATGCCGAGGGACAGGGGCAGGGCGATCAGGAAGACCGCGATGGAGGCCGACACATCGGCACCCGCGATACGGAATCGGCGGGGCGGGGCCGGCGGGGGGCTGTGGGGCTCGGGGACACGTGAGGGCCGAGTCGGGTCGGCGGCGTGGGCGGGGGCGCAGGCAGACATGGTTCCCGTCTCCTCCGGGGCAGCGCGGTCGCGGAACAGGTGATCCCCCGCTCGAGGCGGGGGGCGGGTCGCGGCCGTGGGTCACGGCGTACAGCGGCGGGATGGTTCAACGCTCGGTAAATGGATCGTAATGCAGAGTAAAGGACGAGTGGTGTCAATAGCCGCAAATGGGTCAAGAAAACACTCTCCTGAGTGAATGGGGATTTTCATCGGCTTGTCATACAAATCTCTTCCGAAGTCCGTGCGACCTTGACGGCGCTGACGGCACGTCCCTGCCCAGCACCCCGAGAACGCCCTGAGCAGCGTTGCCCTGACTGAAGGAAGAAGGTGGGCGGAAGATGGCCGCCATCCAGAGGATCGCCGCGGGCGCCGCGCTCGCCGCGGCCTGCGCCACGGCACTCGCCGGCTGCGCCACCGGCACCACCCGTTCCGAGGAGGGCGCGCCCGGCGCGAGGAAGCCCGCCGCGGTCCCGGCGCCCAAGAATGCGGTCCGCCTGATCGGCGACGGTTCCACCGCGTACACCGGAGCGCAGCCGCATCTGTCCCGGCCCGAGCGGCTGAAGCCCGGCCAGAAGCCCCCGCAGTTCGTGGTCTTCTCCTGGGACGGCGCCGGCGAGGACAGCCAGAAGCTGTTCTCCCACTTCCGCAAGGTCGCGAAGGACAACAACGCGACGATGACGTACTTCCTCAGCGGCGTGTACATGCTGCCGGAGGACAAGGCCGAGCTCTACAAACCGCCACAGCACTCGCCCGGCCGCTCCGACATCGGCTTCAACGACAGGCAGGGCATCGAGGAGACCGTGAAGCAGCTGCGCGCGGCGTGGCTGGAGGGCAACGAGATCGGGACCCACTTCAACGGCCACTTCTGCGGCAGCGGGGGCGGCGTCGGTGAGTGGTCGGTCAAGGAATGGAAGGACGAGATCGCCCAGGCGAAGTCGTTCGTGAAGTCCTGGAAGACCAACACCGGTACGACGAACGCGTCCCCGCTGCCCTTCGACTACGACCGGGAGCTCATCGGCGCCCGGACCCCCTGCCTGGAAGGGCAGAAGAACTTCATGCGCGCCGCCCGCCAGCTGGGCTTCCGGTACGACACCAGCGGCGTCAACGACCAGGTCTGGCCCAAGAAGAAGGAGGGCCTGTGGGACCTGTCGATGCAGCTCGTCCCGGTCCCGGGCCGCGGCTTCGAGACGCTCACCATGGACTACAACTTCATGGTGAACCAGTCGGGCACCACGACCCAGGGCGACCCCGCCAAGCAGGAGTACTGGGGCGACCAGATGCGTGACGGCCTGCTCCAGGGCTTCGAACGCGCCTACAACGGCAACCGCGCGCCGCTGGTCATCGGCAACCACTTCGAGTCCTGGAACGGCGGTACGTACATGCGTGCCCTCGACGAGGTCATCGGGAGTGTGTGCACCAGGTCCGAGGTGCGCTGTGTCTCCTTCCGGCAGCTCGCCGACTGGCTCGACGCCCAGGACCCGGCCACGCTGGAGAAGCTGCGCGGCCTCAAGGTGGGCCAGGCCCCGAAGGAGGGCTGGCCGGCGTACCTGTCGGGCCGTCCGGCCCCGGCCCCGAAGGGCGTCCCCGGGGCCCCGGCCCTCCGGCAGTAGCGGGTCACACGGTCGCGTCGACAGCCGCCGGTGAAACGGCCGCCGTCGCGTCCTCGCCCAGGACGAAGCCGGGGTCGATCTGCGCCGCCAGGTCGGTCCCCGTCTTCGCGTTGCCCCACGAGTCCGCGTTCTTCAGATGGAAGTGCACCATCTGGCGCGTGTAACGCTCCCGGTCACGCAGCTCGTACGTGGCATCGGCGGCGGAGCGCAGGGTGCGCAGAGTTTGCTGGTTGACGTCCTCCAGGAGCTCGAACCGGGGCGGGCGGCCCTTCTCCATGGCACGCACCCAGTCGGAGTGCCCGACGGTGGCCAGGAGGTCGTCACCGACTTCGGCGCGGAGGAAGTCGACGTCGTCCTGGCCCTGCACCTTGTTGCCGACGACTCTCAGGGTGACGCCGTAGTCGCGGGCGTACTCCTTGTACTGGCGATAGACGGAAACCCCCTTCCGGGTCGGCTCGGCGACGAGGAACGTCATGTCGAAGCGGGTGAACATCCCGGAGGCGAAGGAGTCCGAGCCCGCCGTCATGTCGACGACCACGTACTCGTCGCGGCCGTCGGCCAGGTGGTTCAGGCACAGCTCCACCGCACCGGTCTTGGAGTGGTAGCACGCAACCCCGAGGTCGGCTTCGGTGAAGGGGCCGGTGACCATCAAACGGACCGTGCCGCCGTCGAGTTCCACCGGCCGTGCGCAGGCGTCGTACACGGGGTTGTCCTCGCGCACCCGCAGCAGCCGCGAGCCCTCGCCGGGCGGAGTGGTCTTGATCATCACCTCGGCGGAACCGATCCGCGGGTTGGAACCCCGCAGGTAGTCCTTGATCAGCGGCAGGTGCGCCCCCATCGCGGGCAGGGCCGCGGCCACGTCCTCGTCGAGTCCGAGCGCGGCTCCGAGGTGCTGGTTGATGTCGGCGTCCACCGCCACGACCGGGGCGCCGACGGCCGCCAGATGGCGGACGAAGAGGGAGGACAGGGTGGTCTTGCCGCTGCCGCCCTTCCCAACGAAAGCAATTTTCATGTTCAGTAAGATAGTGCGGAGGGGGTGTCCGCACGCGTGTCGACGTGAAGAAGACCACTCCTTCGTGGGGAGAGCCGCGGGGGTGCGTAGGGTCGTACTCATGAGTACGACAGGCGCGACCGCAGATCCGCTCGCGGCCCTTGGCTCGCTTCCCGGCGTGGCCGAGTCCGTGGAGTCCGTGCGCAAGGCCGTGGACCGGGTCTACGGGCACCGGATCATGCGGCGGCGCAGCAACGAGATCACGTCCGAGGCGGCGTTGCGCGCGGCGCGCGGCTCCGCGGCGCTCTCCGGTGCCGACTGGGCACTCGAGGAGGTGCGACGGCGCACCGACTTCCGTGGGGACGACGAGGCCCGTACGGTCGGCGCGGCCCTGCGGTTGACCGCCGAGGCCGGCCAGTTGCTCTCCATCTGGCGGCAGTCGCCCCTGCGGGTACTGGCCCGGCTGCACCTGGTTGCCGCCGCCGACAACGCGGACGAGGTGGGACGGCCGCGTCAGGACGGTGAGCCGGTCGCCGAGCCGCTCGTCGAGCTGCCGCTGCCGGACGCGAACGAGGTCGCCGGCCGCCTCGAGGGCCTGTCCCGGCTGGTCGTCGCCGGAGGATCGGCCCCCGCCCTGGTGACGGCCGCCGTCGTCCACGGCGAGCTGCTCGCCCTGCGGCCCTTCGCCTCGCACAACGGGCTGGTGGCGCGCGCCGCAGAACGGATCGTCCTGATCAACAGCGGCCTGGACCCGAAGTCCGTCTGCCCGGCCGAGGTCGGCCACGGCGAACTGGGCCGCGCGGCCTACGTGGCAGCGCTCGACGGCTACGTCTCCGGCACCCCGGAGGGCGTGGCGGCCTGGATCGCCCACTGCGGCAAGGCGGTCGAACTGGGCGCCCGGGAGTCGACGGCCGTGTGCGAGGCGCTCCAGCGCGGAGCGGCCTGACAGGGGAGCCCCGGCCCGTCTTCTGGAGACGGAAAATCTTTTGGAACAGGGTTGCGGCGGTACGAGAACTCGTACCGCCGCTGGCATGTTCACCTGGTTACCATGCGTCCTCGAAATGTTGCCCATCAGGACGGGAACTCTTGCCCGTCACCTGGTGCGGCTGGCCCGTATTCGACGGGTCGACGTCGCGTGGGTGCCTGGTGTCCATGCTCGGTCCGTGGGGCCGTGGTGCGTTCGAAGGTAATCCTCTCGGATGTCCTTGGTCTCGCGGGCCGTTAACTTCTTTGTACTCCAGGTCCGCAGGAAGCGGAACCCCCCGTCGTACTTCTTTACTTTTGCCTGCAAAAGGGTGCGAAAAGGTCAGTGTCTGCTACGGCTACGGCTACGGCTACGGCTACGGCTACGGCGGCTCGGCGCTGCGGAGGCGTGACCATGCGAGTGACTCTCCGGTCCGGAGGCCGCCGCGAAGGTCACACGAGAGGCGTCCGGCGCCGGCTCGCGTACCAGACAAGTCCCGCCGTGGCCGCCGCCGCACTGACCGCCGCGACGGTGACGAGCGCCGGCCGGGGTGGCACGGACAGGGCGGGCAGCCGCTTCTTCAGGCGGACCGGACGGTGGAAGTCCAGGATCGGCCAGCCCCGGGCGACCGCCTCCCGCCGCAGTGCGCGGTCCGGGTTCACGGCGTGGGGATGGCCGACGGATCCCAGCATGGGCAGGTCGGTCGCCGAGTCGCTGTAGGCGTAGCAGCGCGCCAGGTCATACCCCTCCGACGCGGCCAGCTCCTTGATCGCCTCGGCTTTGGTGGGCCCGTACGCGTAGTACTCCACCTCGCCGGTGAAGCAGCCGTCGTCACCCACCACCATGCGGGTCGCCACCACGCGGTCGGCACCGAGCAGTTCGCCGATCGGCTCCACCACCTCGGCCCCCGACGTGGAGACGATCACGACGTCGCGGCCCGCGGTGTGATGCTCCTCGATGAGGGAGGCGGCCTCGTCGTAGATGATGGGGTCGATCAGTCCGTGCAGCGTCTCGGCGACGATCTCTTTGACCTGCTGGACGTTCCAGCCGCGGCACATGGCGGACAGATACTTGCGCATCCGCTCCATCTGGTCGTGGTCGGCGCCGCCCGCCAGGAACACGAACTGGGCATATGCGGTGCGCAGCGCGACCCTTCGGTTGATCAGCCCGCCTTGGTAGAACGACTTGCTGAACGTGAGGGTGCTCGACTTCGCAATGACCGTCTTGTCCAGGTCAAAGAAGGCCGCTGTACGGGGCAAGGAGTGGTTTTCCACGAGGGTGAGCATAGGCGCCCACCATTCGGCGTAGTGTGGGGCGTGTGGGTTTGCCTGAGAGGGCTCTCGGGTACACCATGGAAGTCACGGATCGTTCGCGACCGTGCTAACCCGGCCCGGCTCCTCCCCCCCCGAGTCGGCCGTGGAGACGACCCCCGCTCTCCCCCCCGGCGGGGGTCGTCGCATGTCCGGGTGGGTTTTCCCCTTTACGTTCGCAGTCTCCCGATCTCCGTGTGCGGTCTTCGGGCATGTTGACGTGTGTTCATGATTCGTCACTCTACGTGGTCACAGCGCTGCGCTGTGGAAGTCGCGCGAGGGCCACCGGTATGAGTGAAGCCGATATTCACAGCCCCTGAGTTGTCCACAGTTATCGACCAAGATCCACACGATTTCCCTGTTCGTTGCACCGTGATTCCAACGCGTCCGCTCGCGGCGAGTTCATGGCCGGTTCCGTTTGCCGGACGCGTTTGGCCGGTTCGTATCGGCCGTTCATATGGAGGCCGGTCTCCGGTTCTCCACACGAGCGGGAATCGCGGGGGCGCTCAGCACCCCGCCGGGACAGTAGCCAAGGGGGCTGGAGATCGTGGCCGGAGCCATCACACACGGGCGGCCGCCCACCGCCGAAGGGCGGCAGGGCGGACCGTTGATCGTCACGGAGGACGTCGAACTGCTCGACGACCTGCTGCGCCTGTGCGCGGCAGCGGGCGCCCGACCGGAGGTCCACCCCGGCGTACCGGAGCGCGGCGGCGGATGGGAGGCGGCACCGCTCGTCCTCGTCGGTGACGACGCCGCTGCCCGGGTGCGCGGAGCCACCCGCAGAAGGGGTGTCGTGCTGGTGGGGCGGGATCAGGACGATTCCGGGGTGTGGCAGCGGGCCGTCGAGATCGGCGCGGACCACGTCCTGATGCTGCCCGACGGGGAGCGGTGGCTGGTCGACCGCATCGCCGACGTGGCCGAGGGCGTCGGCAGCCCCGCCCTCACCGTCGGCGTGATCGGCGGCCGGGGCGGTGCCGGGGCGTCCACGCTGGCATGCGCCCTCGCGGTCACCTCGGCACGCCAGGGCCGGCGCACCCTGCTCGTGGACGCCGACCCGCTGGGCGGCGGACTCGACGTACTCCTCGGCGGGGAAGCGGTCGAAGGCCTGCGCTGGCCCGCTTTCGCCGCATCCCGCGGCCGGGTTGGTGGCGGCGCCTTGGAGGAGTCGCTTCCCGAGCTTCACGCGCTGCGGGTCCTCAGCTGGGACCGCGGCGACGCGGTGGCCATCCCGCCCCCGGCGGTCCGGGCCGTCCTCGCCGCGGCAAGGCGACGCGGCGGCGCGGTCGTCGTCGACCTCCCGCGAAGGATCGACGAGGGTGCCGCCGAGGCACTCGCCCAGCTCGACCTCGGAGTCCTGGTGGTCCCCGCCGAGCTGCGCGCCGTCGCGTCCGCGGGGCGGGTGGCGTCGGCGGTCGGCATGGTGCTGCGTGACCTGCGCGTCGCGGTGAGAGGTCCGTACGCACCCGGTCTGGACGACCGGGAGGTCGCCCGCCTGCTCGGACTGCCCCTGATCGGCGAGGTGCCCGAAGAGGTCCCGCGTCCGGACGGCGGCGTACCGCCCGGGGGAGCGGCGCGGGGCCCACTCGCCCGCTTCTGCGCGGCGTTCTGGGAGCACATGCCCGTCGAAGGAGGGGGCGTATGAGCTGGGGCTCGGGCCCCGACGGCCGTCCGGGCCCACGAGCCCGCAGGCATTCCAATACGGAGCCGAGCGGCGTCGGGCACACGGCATTCGGCGGGGCCACGGGCGCGGGTACGGGCCTGCTGGAGGGTGTACGGCAGTGGCTCGCCGAGAGCGGGGCCGAACCGACACCTGCTCGTGTGGCACAGGCGCTCCGCGCACAGGGACGGGTGCTCGGGGACGCGGAAGTGCTCGGGGCCGCAGACGCGTTGCGCTCCGAGCTGGTCGGCAGCGGGCCCCTCGACCCGCTGCTCGCCGACCCGTCGGTGACCGACGTCCTGGTCTCGGCACCGGACCGGGTGTGGGTCGACCGGGGCGGAGGTCTGGAGCTGACGGGCGTCTCCTTCCCGGACGCGGCGGCCGTACGGCGTCTCGCGCAGCGTCTGGCGGCCGTCGCCGGGAGACGGCTCGACGACGCCCGCCCCTGGGTGGACGCCCGCCTGCCGGACGGTACTCGCCTGCACGCGGTCCTGCCGCCGGTCGCGGTCGGCTCCACCTGTCTCTCGCTCCGGGTCGTACGGCCGCGGGCCTTCACCCTCGACGAGCTGGTGACCGCGGGGACGGTCCCGCCCGGCGGGGACCGGGTGCTCCGGGGACTCCTGGACGCCCGGTTGTCCTTCCTGATCAGCGGGGGCACGGGGACGGGGAAGACGACGCTTCTCAGCGCGCTGCTCGGGCTCGTCGGCCCGGGCGAGCGGATCGTGCTCGCCGAGGACTCGGCCGAACTGCGGCCCGACCATCCGCACGTGGTCCGTCTCGAAGGGCGGCCCGCGAACCAGGAAGGCGTCGGACAGGTCGGGTTGCCGGATCTCGTGCGGCAGGCACTGCGCATGCGACCCGACCGGCTGGTCGTCGGGGAGGTGCGCGGTCCCGAGGTCGTGTCAATCACCCTCCGGTGCGCACCAACACTTCTCTCCGTAGTCAGCCCAGCTCAGCCCCACCTCAGGTCAGGCGCCGCGC
This sequence comes from Streptomyces sp. NPDC043867, assembly GCF_056435845.1. NCBI lineage: Bacteria > Bacillati > Actinomycetota > Actinomycetes > Kitasatosporales > Streptomycetaceae > Streptomyces > Streptomyces sp. NPDC043867. Next base: position 10,482 of record NZ_JBWKDS010000015.1, read on the forward strand.
TGGTGGCCGCGCCCCTGCGCCTTCGCCTTCCGCAGCATGTCCACGATCAGCCGCCGGTCCTCGACTGACAGCGGCATCTCCCACGCCGTCCGCTCCAGCGGATCCGACAAGTTCGCGTACGGCCGTTCCTGGGGCTGGTCGGCCTCGGCCTCCTGCCTCGCGATCTCCCGCAACACCTCAGCCGCCGGGCCTCGGCCCACCTCGACCAGCCGCTCGGGCGAGACGCCCACAACGTGAGCCATGTGGGCAAGGGTCTTGTCGGGGGCGCGAACCGGTTTGGGGGGTCGCTTCGGCTCGAAGCCGCGCTCGATGTGCCGCCATCGTGCCCCGCCGAGCCTGATGGGGGTCAGGTCGGCGGCCTTCTCTGGGCTCAGCCCCCGGGCAAGGCGGGCAACGCGGATCAGCGCCGCCTCCGGGGGTGGCTGAATCTCCGGCTGGGTCGAAGTCACGGCCATCTCCCGTTGAGGCATCCCACGAAACTGGAAGAAACTTTAGCGAATCTTCGCAGGTGAGGGCTATACGCTGCGCATAACTTCAGGGGCAAGGCGAGTTCCTCATGAAGGTCTCTTGAAGTTTTTTGTAGTTTCGACGTAGTCTCCATCCATGGAACCCCGACGGACCCACAGCCCGGAGACGATTCGCCGCAAGCGAATCGAAGCTGGCCTGAAACAGATCGACCTCGCCCGCCAGGCGGGCATCTCGAAGCCGCACATGTCCTCGATCGAGCACGGCCGTGTGAACCCCTCGCCACCTGTGCTCCTTCGTCTCGCCGAGGTCCTTGGCTGCCAGACCTCTGACCTCATGCCGCCGCCCAGGAGCGAGGCGGCATGAGCGGCCGGATCTGCCTGACGCCGGACCAGGCGTTCGAGGCGGGATTCGCCGAGCTGTGCGAGCACCAGGCCGCGCCGGAGAAATGCCCGCAGTGCCGCCTGAGTGACGCGGAGATCCGCCGCCTGGTCGTGCTGCTGCAGGGCGCTGCCCGCGCGGCGGCGCAGTCGGCCACGGCCGCTGCCTGATCAACGAATCGGGGCCGCGCCCGGCTGGTCCCGGAACGCGGCCCCTGCAGAGCACCACCCCTACACAACCCAAGGAGTGGACCCCGTGAACACATCATCGCCCATCCCCGGGCCCGTGCCCCCGGCGGAGGCCCCGCTCGCTGTGACGCCGGACCCCCGTTCCGCGTTCGCAGCCGTCCTGCCCGTGCCCGTCGGCCCGGAGCCGCAGGCCAGCCCGGTGCAGGCGGCTGCCGCTGCGGTCCTCGACGCCACGATGGCCGAGGCCGGCGCGGCGACCGGCGAGCAGCTCGCCGAGGCCGAGCGGCGCGCCGGCATCCTGTTCGACCCCGTGTCTGTCGAGTGCGCTGTCTCCGCCGCATGCGAGCAGGTCCGTGCCGAGCGCGAGGCCGAGATCGCCGAACTCCGCAGCCAGCTCGCGGCCATGGCCGGCGTGCACCGTCAGCTTGAGGCGGTGCTGCGTCTGTGCGAGGGCCGCCGCGGTACCGACCTGCTGCTGGTGTCCGCGATCGCCGTCGCGGCCGAGTCGGCCAAGACGCCCCACGACGGCATGCCCATGACCCTCACGTGGAACGGCTGCGTACAAACCCCCCGGGCCGTCAACGGCCGCCGCCGCGTCGTCATCGAGTGCACCTCGGCATACGGCGGCCGCGCCGAGCTGGTCGTCGCGGGCGATGACCTTGGCGAGCTCACCGAGCACCTGCGGGTCGAGGCCGTGTCCGGTGAGCAGCTCGCCGCGGAGGTGGCGGCCGTGCTCGCCGACGGCGAGGACGACGTCGCCCGGTGCGCGCGCTGCGGCTGCACCGAGGACTCGCCCTGCGAGGGCGGCTGCAGCTGGGTGCCCAACCTGGGCATGGCGGACGTCTGCAGCGCCTGCGTCGCACTGTTCGAGCTCGCCTCCACGGCCTGGACGGCCGCCGCCACCGGCCAGCCGCGTACGGGCGGTGGCAAGTGATCTCGGCTCTGGACACCTACCTGGGGTGGGAGCAGCCGCAGCACCACGTGGGCTGCAAGCGGCCTGCCTGGGACATCGGCACGCGGATCGAGGAGAACGAGTTCCGTTACCAGTACCGCGGTGCCGAGCCGATCCGGCACTCGTGCCCGCAGGAGGACTGCGGCCACCGCAACTCGTTCGCTCAGCTGACGGTCCGGATCGTGTGCCACTCCTGCGGGGCCGCGCAGCTGATCACGGGTGAGCAGACCTCCGACACCGGGCGCACGACGACCAGCACTAAGACGCTCGGCTACGGGCTGCCGCCGCGGCAGATGTCCGGGCTGCTGCTGTGGCCCGGCCAGCCGTGGCTGGACATGGGCCGCGCCCTGGACGACGAGCCGCACGACCTGGTCGTCACGCGCCCCCGGGTGAAGAAGGTCACCGAGGACGTCGTCGTCGGCCAGATCACCCAGGGCCGGGGCAAGCTCGGCGGTGTCGTCTGGGCGGCGCTGGCCGTGCCTGACCCTGAGGGCCAGTACGGCTTCGGGCAGCGCATCCGGTGGTCGCACTGCAACGACGGCCGCGGCCGTGGCGGGAAGCCGCTGCGCTCGGTCGGCGCGGCCGCCCGGTGGATCAGCGCTCGGCTGCTGGAACAGCGTGCGGTCGGCGGTGCGAAGTGACCGCCATCGATGGGGGCCGTACGGGCGGGCCCGGGAAGAGCACTCACGACAGCGGCCAGCTGTCCGTGGGCGAGGCCACCCGGATCCTGACCCTGCCTCAGCTCCCGTACGCGGACCACGTCTTCCGTGAGTTGTTCGCCGTCCGGATGCAGCCGGCCGCGATGGAGGCCGGCGTACGGACGGGCCTCGCCGGGGGCGACGAGCTGTTCGTGCGCCTGGTGTGGACCGTCGGCTCACGGGTGCTCGGCGAGCGCGTCAAGGAGCGCGGCCTGGTCATCGCCTGGTCCCACGTGACCGGCTGGAGCGCGCGCGACATCGAGGACCGCTGCCAGCTGCTCGACGTCGATGTCCTCGCCGATCCGTACCTGATCGCGGAGGCGGCGCTGCACCTGGCCGAGGAGCCGATCGACGGCAAGCCGTGGGCGCCGCCGCCCGACGCAGGCCGCTGGTCCGAAGCCGTCTACCTCGACATCGCGCTGAACAACTACGAGGAGCGCACCGGATGAGCGTCATGGAGTGGCTGCTGATCTTCGCCGTGGCCGTCGCCCTGTGGTGGGTCATCGCGAGCGTCGCCGAGGGCGCCGTCCACGCCTGGCGGGTCGTCGTCCAGGCGGCCGTGGCCCTGTGCCGCCGCTACCGGCACCTGCCGGGGGACTGGTGGCTGCAGGTCCGGTTCACCTGGACCGAGTGGCAGCGTGCCCGCCGGCCGCGTGTGAGGGAGTCCGCACGGTGACGCGCGCCGGCTTCGTGGCCGAGGCCGCGATCGCTGTCCTCGCCGCCCGCCTGGCCCTGGCACTCCCGGGCCTGAGCAGCGAGGAGTTGGGGCGCATCGCCCGCCGCCAGGCCGAGGACCTCACCGCCGAGGGCTTCCGTATCACCGCTCCCGTCGAGGCCGTCACCACGGCCGCCCAGCGCCGGTCTCGCACCGAGCGCACCTGACCCACCCGATCTCCGGGCGGGCGGGGACGTGACCTGAACCGTCCCCCTCCGCCCGGGCACCACTCGAAGGACACCGCTATGGGTCGCGATCCGCGACTGGAGATCATGACCGAGGCCATCGAGCGCCTCATCCCCGGTGCAACGCCGGCGTTCCTCACGGTCCAGGTGACCGAGACGCTCCCGGGTACCGGCGAGCACCGCAACAGCTGGACCGGCAGGCCCGAGGGCCTGGCCGCGAAGATGTTCACAGCGCTGTACGGCACCCTGCCGCCTACCCAGGAGGCCAGCCCGCTCGCGCAGGCCGAGGACGCCAAGCGGCGCCGAGACCTGGTCGGGGAGCTCGCCGTGCTCCAGGCCGGCGCCGCCGCCCTGGAGTCCGCGCCGTGGTACCCGCTTCGCCCGGGTGACCTGGTGCACGTCGCCTACGAAGAGCTCGCCATGACGCCGGCGTTCGGCGAGACGTACATCGTGGCCGACGAGGGCGACGGGCTGCTCAGCATGCAGCTGCTCGCCCACACCTGCCAGGGCACCCCGGACGTGCTCGACGGCATGCTCGGCTGCTACTCCGTGGAGGCCTCCGACGATCCGATCTTCGAGCTGTGGTTCGAGGCCGGATCGCAGCGCCTGACGATCATCCGCGACGGCCGCCCGGTCCACATCGGTGGCGCACGGTGAGCCCGGACTCGGCGCGCATGCTGCGCCGCGCCCGCGTCGCCAAGCTGGCGCAGGCTGAGCCAGACCTGAGCCACCGCGACATGGCGCAGCGCCTGGGCATCTCCAAGGACACGGTGCGCCGTGACCTTGAGGCCCTGGCGCAGACCGCGCAGACCGGTGGCGCAGACACGGCGGACGAGGTGGCGCAGGCTGCGCCGCAGGCCAGCGACGGCGACGCGCCAGCGGCGGCGCAGGCTGCGCCAGCACGGTCCCTGCCACAGCGCATGGCGCAGCCGGTGACCATCGACCTGAGCCAGTGGCCGGGGCTGCGCCGCGACCTGGCGCTGCTGGCGCAGAGCGGGCGCGAGGCCGAGGCGCTGATCAACCAGGCCGTCGTGGCGCTGGCGCACCACTACCGCCAGGCCCTGGACCGCGGCGCCATCCGGCCCGGCCAGCACTTCATGATCCGCGACGTCGTGCTGCGCCCGGTCCCCGTGGCCGTCCCGGCTCGGCAGGCCCACTGATGACCGGGTGGTCCGCCCCGACCTCCACACCACGGGGCGGACCACCCGCCCCCGCACCACGCCCTCGCCAGCGGCGGCCGTGCGGCGTGCCGTGGCTGCCGCACGGGCTGCAGCGGGCCCGCCCGTACCCGTGCGGCTGGCGCTGCGACCGGCACAGCCCGTGGGCCCTGGCCGGCCACCCCGACCCCACCCGCCTCACGCCGTCGAGCTGACCACCCCGCCCGGACCTGCCCCGGCCAGACCTCGAAGGAGCACGGCAGCACCGGACCCCGTCCCGCCTGGCCCCGGCAACAGACCCGGGCCCGGCGCTCCGCACCACACAGGAGAGTCGACATGCAGACCCTGACACCCGGCACCACCCCCGAAGCCACCGACGTGGCCGCCCCGTTCGACCGCCGCGTATGGGAGGCCGCCGTCCTGGCGAGCGAGGCGACCCGCGACATGCGCATGGTCGCGTTCGCCCTGGCGCACCACGCCGACGCCACCGGCTACCTGCCGCCCGGCGGTCCGCAGGTCGCGCCTCGCGTGGCCGACCTCGTCCGGATGAACCCGCGGTTCGTGCGCCTGGCGATGACGCACCTGGAGCGGGACGGCTTCCTGCACCACCCCGACATCCACACCTGGACCGACACCCGCGTCGTACGCCCGATCACCCTCGTCGTGCCGCCGACGGCCGCGCGGACCGAGCCCGCCCATACCGGCGAGGCCATCTCGTGAGCGCCGACGGCCAGTTACCGCTGCTGCCCGCGGACCCGCCCCGCTGGGGCGGGCCCCCCGCGGTGGCCGCCGACCCGATCGTCACCTCCGGGCGCACCGAGTACACGGTGCGCTGCGACGGAGACGGCGGCTGCGGCCAACGGCACCGCCACACCGCCCCGGGCGTGCGGACCGCCCCGTGCGGCGCCACCTACACCGTCCCCGAAGACGACGACACCAGCTAGGACACCGTGACCCACCTGCCCGAGCCCGCTCCCGAGCCCCGCCGCATCAGCGGCGGGGCCGGAAGTGCTGCCCGCGGCCAGTGGGTCCGCTACCCCTGGCGGATCGTCACCGACGCCGACACCTACGCCGCGGCGGACACGAACGTCTACGGCAAGGTCAAGGCCCTGTCGGCGCACCGCAACTCGACAGCCGGCGTGGAGCGGATCGCCCTTTACCTCGGCCTGTCGGTGTCCACCGTCGAGAGAGGCCTGCGCCGCCTAGGCCGCCCGGCACCCACCGACGGCATCCGCGAGGTCTACACCCGGCGCCGCAGCCACCCCGGCACCGGCAACGGCCGCACCGCCGAGCGCTGGACGCGCGCCCTGGACCGCGGCGAGGCGTACGTTTGCGCGCCCGTCCTGGCCGCTGACACGCTGCGCCCGGTCCTGCACCGCCTCTACCTCGGCCTGCGCTACGAGACGACCGTCCGGCGCCACCAGCCGACCCTGGCCGAGCTCGCCGGTCTGCTGCGCCACCACAGCGGCAAGAGCGCCGGTCAGCCCCTCGCCGAGGCCGCCGTGTCCCGGCTCCTGGACGAGCTCGCCGAGCTCGGCTGGCTCGACCTCGACAAGGGCGCCGGCTACCGCGGCCGCCACCTCATCACCGTGCACGACGACCCCGTCCGCCCGGTCACGACCCCTGATCCTGGTGACGGATCGGCCCCTGACGCTGGTGACGGATCGCTCGCGTATAAGGAAGACCAAGAGCTGAACGACCCTAGAAGCACGGCCGGCCGTGGGTCCTTCCGCCGGAGGCGAGACAACCGTAGTAACGGGCCTGGCCCTGTGGATAACTCGGTCCCTTCGGTCGCTCCGGTCGCTCCCGCCACCTTCCGTCGAACTCCTGTACGCCCCGTAGAGCGCCCCGCATACGCCCCGCCGCCGCTCACCCTGCACCGGGACGTCTGGCCGATCCTGGCGCCCGTCCTGGCCCCCGTGAACGACCTCCTGCCGCAGATCTCCAGGTACCTGATGCGCCGCATCGTCCACGAGGTCCTCCGCCAGGTCCGAGACGAGGGCATCTGGCCCCAGGACATCGCCGACCAGGTCGCCCGCCTCCGCCGCTGGACACCCCAGGAGAAGCTCACCGACCCCGGCCGCTGGCTCCTCGGCGCCGTCCTGCCCATCCGCAGCAAGTGCGGCCAGACCGGCTGCCACTGGGGCTTCCGCGCCCACACCGGCACGCCCTGCAAAGCCTGCGCCGACGCTCCGCCCAGCCGCCCAGGACGCCCGTCCCGCCCCGCGGCCGCCGAGCCTCCACCGCTGCTCGCCTGCCCCGGCTGCCACGCCCCCTACCGCCCGCCCCTGCGCCACCCCAACTGCCGCCTCTGCCACACCCACCTACCCGCCGCCTGACCCCAGGAGCGCCATGTCCAGCCCACCAGACCTGGATCCGGACTTCGTAGCCAACGCCAGCACCAGCGCCATCCGCGCCCAGTACGAGCGCGCGCAACGCCTCGCCGACCTCTGGGACGACCGAGCCCGAGCGCTGTTCCTCCTCCTCGGCCAACGAGACAGCGACACCCCCTGACCCGCCCGCCCGACCAGAACGGACCCCGTGCCATGCCCTACCCGCCCCGCACGCCCGCCCCCAACGGCGCCGGACGCTGCCCCGACTGCCTGCGCGCCGTCCTGTGGTGCCTCACCACCGCCAACAGGCGCACCGTCGCCATAGACCCGACCGAGGACACCACCGGAAACCAGGCCGTCCACATCGACGCTGAGGGCCGCTACTGGACCCGCCAGCTGTCCCAGGCCCGCCCCGCGGTTGAGCAGCGCGAGGTTCTGCGCCGACCTCACATCGCCAGCTGCCCCACCGCCCTCGCGCGCGCGGCCGCCGCCCGCCGTTCCGCCCGCCGCACCCCCCGCACCACCACCGGCGTCCGGCCCGTCCCGTGGCAGCGATGAACCGCCAGCAACTGGACGACGCGATCGCCGAGCTGCTCCGCTCCGGCAGCACCTACGCGGCCATCGGCGAGCAGCTGAACGTCCACTACAACCGCATTCGCCGCGTCCGCGACGAGCGGGGAATCGTCCTGCCGCCCAGCCGCCGCAAGCGCACCCGCGCCGAACTCGACGCCCTTGAACCCCAGGTGATCGCCATGCTCCTCACCGGGCAGACCACCGCAGCCATCTACCAGCAGACCCGCATGAGCCTGAACGACATCGCCCGCATCCGACGCGAGACGGGCCTCACCGCCCCGCCACAGGACCGGTCCAGCCAAAGCCTCGACCTGGACGAGGCGTACGCCCGGCACGCGCAGCCAACTCCCGACGGCCATGTCCTGTGGACCGGCCCCCGCAGCGGCCGCAGCCTCGACCTGATCGCCTCCGGCCGCAAGTACAACGCCCGCGTCGTCGCGTTCCGCCGGCACCACGGCCGCGACCCGCACGGCTACCTCTGCCGCAACTGCCGCATCGACATCTGCATCGCAGGCGCCCACCTCACCGACCACCTCATCCGCGCCGGACTCACCACGGAGCAGCCATGACCATCCCGTTCGTCCTCAGCCTCATCACCGTCGCCCTGGCCGCCGTCGTCCTCGGCCTCGCCTTCGCCCACGTCATCACCCAACGGCACGCCCGTTACCTCGCCGAGAGCCTCCACGACTACGCCGACCAGCTGGCCAACCTGAACCCGCTCTCCGTCCACCCGGACGGCATCCACGTCGCCGCCGACTACATCGACCCCCGCAGAACCGCCTCCCGCGCCCGGTGACCGGCCCCGACACAGGAACCGACCCCATGCCCGACACGCCAGGCCTCGCCACCCTCACCGGCCACGCCCTCGTCGTCCTGCTCTGCCTCGCCGCGACCACCGGCGCCCTCACCCACCGCGAATGGGTGTGGGCCCTGCTCGGCACCACCGCCGCCCTCGCGTTCGGCCGCGACCTCGCCGACCTCGTCCGCGCACGCCGAGGCCGCCGATGACCGCCGAACTCACCACCCGCCAGCTCGTCCTCGTCGGGGGGGGGGGGGGGGGGGGGGGGCGGGGGGGGGTGGGGGGGGGGGGGGGGGTGGGGGGGGGGGGGGGTGGTGGCCACAGAGAAACCGACACAACCAGCAACCGGCAAAGCGGAA
>NZ_JBWKDS010000015.1:19296-68082 GCF_056435845.1 Streptomyces sp. NPDC043867
TGGTACAGAGGGGGAGGGGCACGAGTACCGAACAGCGCCCCATCCCCCCTTCCCTCCCCCCCCCCCCCCCCCCCCCCCCCACCGTCCTGCTCATCCTCGCCACGGCCCTCGTCCTCGGCGCCGGCGCCTACTACCTCACCGGCCACATCGCCCGCACCGGCAACCGTCTCCGCAACCGCTACACCGCACACCGCCGCCGGCGAGCAGACCTCCGCGCCTGCCAATCCATCAACGCCCTGCCCGCCCGCAACCACCCCACCGAGGACGCCCGATGACCTGCCCGCCCGGAACGTTCTGCCCCGACCACCCCTGCATACCGACCGTTGCCCTGCTCACAGCCCTCCCGCTCGCCGTCCTCACCGCTCTGGCCACCCTCGGCCTTGTCCTCACCGCAACCCGCGCCGCCGTACGGCAGATGAGACCTAGGCCCCTGGACAGCGCCCAGGACGTCATCGCGGACGCCCTCATGGACTGGTGGATCACCACCGACCCCCTGCAGGAGTTCAACGCCACCGCCGTCGCCGCCCACATCGGCGCCTGCCTACGCCACACCGGCCACCTCACCCGCCCCTGACCCCTCGCGCGCGCGCCTGCGGTTACCGCGCGCGTAATCGCAGGCGCGCGTGCGCGCGAGAACCAGCACTACCCGTCAGTAGCAGTGCCCGCCATCCACCACCCGGAGAAAACGATCATGCGTCTTGAACGCATCAGCGAAGGCATCCCGTTCTTCGCCACCAACGCCGGCGTCGGACACGAACCCGAACTCCCCTGCATGCACGGCGACCCCTCGCTGGCCCTCAGCTTCCTCGGCTACTGGGGAGCCGGCTCCCCCCGCAAGGACAAGGACCTGCCCGTCCTCCTGCCGCGCTGCGTCGCCGCCCAGCTCGCCGGCGCCCTCATGGCCACCGTCGCCCACTACGAAGGCGACGACGCCGTCACTGAGTTCGGCGTGCAGGCGCACGCCGCCTACCACGAAGTCCTGCACCAGCTTCAAGAGGCCAGCGAGCAGGGCCGCCAGTGCTGCGAAGCCGCGTCCCGTACCGGCGGCCGCGAGCACACCTGCAGGAAGGACACCGGCCAGTGAGCACCTGCGCCATCCTCCGGTGCGGCGCCGCGCTGCGCCCCGACGAGCGGCGACGGCACGTCTGCGACCGCTGCCAGCGCAGCATCCGCAGCTGGCTACGCGAACTCGACCTGCAGCGCCCCCTGCTGCAGGCCCTCCTCGCACCCGGCAGCACCGGCCCCTCCCAGGGCAGCATCCACGGCGGCCGCGCCCACTCGCCCCTGCCCGTACGCGGCGACATCCTCACCCTGCTCGGCCCCGGAGCCAGCAGCACCCTGTCCGACCCCTACGGCGACGCCCGCGCCGACCAGGACGCCACCCTGCCCCTCGATGCTCTCCTGCACGGCTGGGCCCGCGCCATCGCCGACCACATCCGCCTGCGCGCCGACCGGCCCGAGCCCGGCACCACCGAAGGCACCGGCCCCCGCGCCACGCCCTGGCTGCGCCCTGGCGGAACCTGGCCGGCCTGGCTCACCGCCTACCTCCCCTGGGCGCTCACCGCCCCGTGGATCAACGACCTGCACACCGAGCTCGACCACATGGTCCGCCGCGTCCGCGCCATCACCCACACCGAGCCCCGCCGCCGGCCCAAGGACGCCCCCTGCCCGTCCTGCGCCGCCTTCGGCCTCGTCGAGGAGGACTGGCAGCCCTACATCGAGTGCACCGTGTGCGGGGCCCTGCTGACCCCCGCCGAATACGACGAGCACGCCCGCCGCACCCTGCCCGCCCTCTACCGCACCGCCGTGCTCCTCGCCGCCCACCAGCATCAGGAGACCCGCACGAACGACCCCTGACCGTCGTACGGGCGTGCCACACTGATGCACGAGGCCCCCCACGGCCGCTTTACACGGCCCGCCACTTCCCGAAGTGGCGGGCCGTTCGCACGCCTGTTCGCGTATGTACTGGACAAACCGCAGGCCAGAGCGTCAACATGACGTCAGCACCACACGTGCGCCCAACTTCACACAACCCACACACCGCAGCCCCGGGCAGCCGCCCGGGGCTGCGGCACGTCCCGAGCAGGAGGCGCACCGTGGCCGACCTCTACACCGGCACCCAAGCCGCCCAGCTCGCCACACGCTGGCGCCGCGCACTCAGCGCCGACGCAGCCGCCGTCTCTCTGTCCGCCGTCTGCAAGTGGCGCCAGCGAGGCCACCTCGCCGCCGCAGGCCTCGACCGCAACGGCCGACCCCTCTACGCGCTCCCCGACATCGCCCGCGCCGAGCAGGCCACCCGCGACCGCGCCCTGCGCCTGGTCCCCGCCCACAGCCCGCAGTGACAGCGCACGCGAGCCCCAGGACCAACCTGCAACGCGCCTGGCTGCACCACTGCGGCCACCTCGTCCACGGCACCAACGAGGCGTACTGCCCAGGCTGCAAAGCCCAGGTCAACCATCCAGGCGAGATCCAAGCCCGCTACGTCCTGGTCCCCGTCCACAGCCCGCGGTGACACCACGCCGCGCCCCTACCGCCGCACCGGCTTTACTCCCGCGGGTCACGAGACGGCCACACGGCTCCCCAGCGCCCCCCGAGCGACGCATGATGCCCCTTCAGCATCACCACGTCCTTGGGGGGACCATGCACGCCCGTACCGCCACCGCCACCGCCGCCGTCCTGCTCGCTCTCGCCGCCCTCGTCGGCTGCAGCAGCGGCAGTGACGACGGCAAGCCCAGCAAGACCGCATCAGCCAGAGCCAGCACCACCCCGACCGTCGACGAGGCAGGGTCCCGCCAGGCGTGCATCGACGCCGTCGCTGAGATCCCCGCCGACGACAACGGTGAAGTCCCGTCCGAGCCCGTCCCGGACGAGTGCGCCTCCCTCAGCGAGGGCGATTACCTCGACGCCTACATGGATGGCATCGAACAGTCCAACCAGGACGGCCGTGACGCCCTCCAGGACGCCATCGACGAAGCATCCAAGGCCGCTCAGCCGTAGCGAAGGGGAGGTGGCGCCCGTGGCCGGCATCCGCAACGGGCGCCCCTACCGCCGCCTCGTCGCCGCCGTGAAGCGCCTCGGCCACCCCTGCTGGATCTGCGGCCACAACATCCCGCCCAACGTCGACGGCCGCCGACACCCGCTCGCCTTCACCCTCGACCACGTCGTGCCCCTCAGCCTCGGTGGCGACCTCCTCGACCCCGCCAACGCCCGCAGCGCGCACCGACGGTGCAACAGCAGCAGGGGCAACCGCACCACCAGGCAGCCCAAGACGGCGCCTCAACGAGCCTCAAGGAGATGGTGACCGTGCCCTTCCGCCCCTACCCCAATGCTCGCCGAGCGCTGCGCCACCTCGTGCGCAGCCATCGGCTGACGCGCTACCGCGCAAGCGCCGGGGTCATCGTGCACGTCTACCCCGGCACCACGTCCAAGGGCATCGAGGCGGAGCTGCGACGGCTTCTACGCGAGGAGCACAGCCGCGGGCGCGATGTCGGGTGAGCAGGTGCTCCGCGCCCTGCTGCACCGCGTCGCCCGCCGCTGCCCCACCCACGACCGCGCCTCACACGCTGTCACCAGCCGCCTGGAGCGGGACCTCGGCATGAAGCCCAGCCCGTCCCCGGCGAGCTTCACCGACACGTACAGCGACCCCGACCTGATCGACTGCGGGCACGCCTGGTGCCAGCGGTCGCGGAGGTGGTGAGACCATGCCGAGCATGACCCCCGAGCCCAGCCTCACGCTCCACACCGACGGCCTGCTCTCGAAGTTCGGGTTCAACGACGGCGACGACCCCGAGGCCTGGCTCGACTACTGCGACGCCAACGGCATCGACCACAACGAGGTCGAGTTCCCGCTCATCCAGCTCGTCCGCCAGTACGTCCTGCCGGCCCTGGACCAGCGCGTGACCGTCGTAGAGGTCGAGACCATCCACAACCCGATCCGCGCCCTGACCGTCGACGGCATCGCCGTCCGCGGCGAGGACACCGTGTTCGGCGACCCCATCGAGCTGACGCCTGAGACGGTCACCATCCCGATGGCTGAGGTGGCCAGGCTCGCCCGGGGGTGACGCACCGTGTTGTACGTCGTGACCGGCCCGCCGGCCGCGGGCAAGAGCAGCTGGATCGACGCGCACGCCACCGCGCGCGACGTGGTCATCGACCTGGACCGCATCACCTCCGCGCTCACCGGGCCCGGCGCACCGCAGTGGAACCAGGACGCGCTCCACCTGCGCGTCGCCCACCGCGCCCGGTACGCCGCCATGGACGAGGCGCTCCAGCACCTGGACCGCCTCGACGTGTACGTGATCCATACGCAGCCCAGTGCCAAGGCCATGGCCAAGTACAAGCGGCTCAGCGCGCGCATCGTCGTCGTCGACCCAGGCCAAGAGATCGTCATGCAGCGCATTCAAGCGATGCGTTCGAAGGACATGGAGCGCGTCGCCACCCGCTGGTACAACGCCCGGCGCAGCCTCCCGCGCGAGGCCATGCCGCAGGCGTCCCGCAGGTGGTGACCACCGGTCACACCCGGTGAACCGGCCGCCCCGGGGCCCGTGGCCGGCGCCCGGCCGAGCGCTCGACGACGAACGCGATCGGCGGCGCGGCGGAGAGAGTGGATCAAAACTTCAGCGCCGGACCGGGCGACCCAAACGCCCTTCTCGCCCGATTTTTTGCGCGGCCAAATCCAAAGCCCTATTCCGGCGAAGCGAGCGCTAGCGATTTAGCGAGCGCGCCTATTCCGCTGGCCTCGACGCCAACGATTTAGTGGCCGCCCGCCCGTGACCGTGAGTGACGACCGGGGGTGATCATGAGCGTCGCCGAAAAGATCGGCTACGAGCTCGACGACCTCGACGCCGACTCCACCTCGCCCGGCATGGCCGCGGTCGCCCGCGCGCTCGCCCGGGCCATCGACGACTCGGACGCCCCGACCGCCCAGGCCGTCGTCGCCGACAAGCTGCGCTCGATCATGGCCGACCTCCGCAAGCTCGCGCCCGTCGGGGAGAAGGGGGACACGGTCGATGACATTGCTGAGCAACGAGCGAAGCGCCGGGCCGACGCCGCCCGCGCAGCCGCCGGTGAGTGACGGCCGCATCTACGGCTGGCAGACGCCGCCGATCCAGACCGCGCCCCCGGCCGCCTCGACCGCGGGCCAGGAAGCCATCGACCTGGCGGCCCGCGCCGGTCTGCACCTCGACCCGTGGCAGCAGCACGTCCTGCGCGTCGGCATGGGCGAGAAGCCGGACGGCTCCTGGGCGTCGTTCGAGTGCGTCGTCTGCGTTCCCCGCCAGAACGGCAAGGGCGGGATCATCGAGGCCCGCGAACTGTGGGGCCTGTTCATCGGCGGCGAGGAACTGATCCTCCACAGCGCGCATGAGTTCAAGACGGCCAAGGCCGCGTTCAAGCGGATCGAGCGTCTGATCCGCAGCACCCCTGACCTGCACAAACGCGTGAAGACGTACCGGCAGACCGTGGGCGAGGAAGGCATCGAGCTGCACGGCGGGCAGCTGCTGCGCTTCATCGCCCGCTCGAAGGGCTCCGGCCGCGGCTTCACCGGCCACTGCAACATCATGGACGAGGACATGATCCTCGGCGACAACGAGATGGACGCCCTGCTGCCGACCATGGCCGCCGTCCCGGACCCGCAGATCTGGTACCTCGGCTCCGCCGGCATCGGCTCCCCGTCCGTCCAGCTGGGCAGGCTCCGGCGCCGCGCGCTCGCCGCGCTCGAGGTCGGCGAGCCTGACCCGTCGCTGAGCTACTTCGAGTGGTCCGTCGACCCGCACGCCGCCGAGTGCCCGCAGGACTGCACCGAGCACGACGACGTCAACTCCGACGAGGCGGTCCTGAAGTCCAACCCGGCCATCGGCTACCGGCTGACGCTGGACAAGGTCGCCAAGGAGCGGGCCACGCTGTCCGCGTCCGGCTACGCCCGCGAGCGGCTCGGTGTGGGCGAGTACCCGGCAGACGGCACCGACACGTGGCAGGTCATCGGCGAGGACGCGTGGCGGGCCCTGGCGGCCGCCGAGTCCACGCCGGGCGACCCGGTCTCCTTCGCGATCGACATGACCCCCGAGCGGTCGCACGCGGCGATCGGCGTCGCGGGCCCCTGGCGGGGCGGCACGCACGGTGAGGTCGTCGACCACCGGCCCGGCAGCGGCTGGGTCCTGGAGCGGGCCGAGCAGCTGCACAAGAAGTGGAAGCCGCGCTGCTGGGTCATCGACGGCGGCGGCCCGGCCGGGTCGCTCATCGCCGACCTGGAGGAGCGGCTCGGCATCACTGTCGTACAGCCCAAGGTCCGCGAGATCGCCCAGGCCTGCGGCCAGCTGTACGACGCGGTGACCGAGCAGACGTTCTCCCACCTCGACCAGGCGCCGCTCGCCGCGGCCCTGGCGGGCGCACAGAAGCGCCCGCTGGGCGAGGCGTGGGCGTGGGCCCGGCGCGGCGTCGGCGTGGACATCAGCCCGCTTATGGCGGTGACGCTGGCCAAGTGGGGGCTGGGCGCCGAGGTCGACGAACCAGAGAGGGCGCCGAACCTGTGGTGAGGAACCTGCAGTACGCCGCCTGGCTGCTGCTCGAAGTGCTGTGCCTGTTGGCTGCGCTGGTCGGCGTGTGGCTGGTCTACCCGCCGGCCGCGATGATCCTGGGCGGCGCCACGGGTGTCCTGGGTGCTGAGGCGTCCATGGCCCGGCTGAAGTCGACACGGCGGAAGGGGGCACGGTCGTGAGCCTGTTCGGTCTCTTCGAGAAGCGCTCCGTCGAGAACCCCGCGGTGCCCCTGACATCTACGTCGCTCATCGACCTGATGGCCGGCGGCCGGGCCTCGGAGTCCGGCGTGCAGGTCACCGAGACCACCGCCCTGCACATGCCCGCCGTGTGGCGCTCGGTCGCCGTCATCGCGAACGTGTCGGCGGCCCTGCCCCTGCACACCTACACGACCGGCACCAAGGACCGGGTCACGGTCAAGCTCCTTGATGACCCGCACCCGGAGCTGACGCCGTTCGAACTGTGGCGCCTGGTGTACGTGCACCGCCTGCTGTGGGGCAATGCCTACCTGCAGAAGCTGCGCAACGGCGGTGGGGACGTCGTGCAGTTGTGGCCGATCCGTCCCGACCGGGTCAAGGTCGACCGCGAGAAGCCGACCGCGGACAACCCGGGCGGCAAAGTCTTCTGGGTCCGGGACGACCAGGGCGTGCGTCAGCGCATGACGTCCCGGGAGATCCTGCACTTGCCCGCCCTGGGGTACGACGGGATCACCGGCTGCTCGCCGATCCGCGCGGCCGCGGAGGGCATCGGTCTGGGGCTGGCGGCGGAGAAGTCCGCGGCCCGGCTGTACGGGTCCGGGAACATGATCTCCGGTGTGCTGCAGACCGAGCAGCGCCTGGAGCCCGAGGACGCCGCGCGGCTGAAGGCCCGCTGGGCGGCGAAGTACGGCGGCCACCAGGCCGCGCACGACGTCGCCATCCTCGACTCCGGCGCATCGTTCAGCCCGGTGACGATGCCCTACAAGGACAGCCAGTTCCTGGAGTCGCGGCAGTTCCAGGTCGTCGAGGTGGCCAGGATGTTCGGCGTGCCGCTGTTCCTGCTGATGGAGACCAGCAAGTCCACGTCGTGGGGCACGGGCTTGGAGCAGCAGGCGCAGGGGTTCGTCACCTGGGACCTGGCGCCGACGTGGCTCGCGCCGACCGAGCAGCGCGTCAGGAAGGAGCTGCTGCCCGCCTCGCAGTACGCCAAGTACCAGCTGGGCGGTCTGCTGCGCGGCGACTCCGCGGCCCGGGCGACGTTCTACCGCGCGATGCGGGACACCGGCGCTTTCTCCGCCGACGATATCCGCGACCTCGAGGACCTCACGCCGATCGGCGGCCGCGAGGGCGGCATGCGCCTGCAGCCGTTGTACATGGCGCCGCTGGGATCCGACCCGACCGCCCCCAAGGCGCCGGCGGACGGCGCCGAGCCGGACGACCGTGCCGCGCGCGCCGCCGCTCACCTGGCGGCCGCGCACCGACTGCTCACCCCCGAGCCTGCCCAGGAAGGCGGCGACGATGACCAGCAGGAATGAGGAGCGCCGCGACCTCGCTCTCACGACGGCCGGCGTGCAGCTGCGCGCGGCCGACGGCGACCAGGGCGTGCGCAGCTTCACCGGCCACGCCGCCGTCTTCAACCAGCGCACCGCGATTGGCAACCCCCTGACCTGGGGGTTCTACGAGGAGATCGCGCCGGGTGCCTTCACCAAGACGCTGACGGAGGGGGACTCCCGGTACCTCGTCGACCACGACACCCGCCTCGTCGTCTCCCGCGTCTCGGCCGGATCGCTGCGCCTGGTGCAGGATCAAGTCGGCCTGGCCGTCGACTCGGACCTCGACACCCGCCTGTCCTACGTCGGCGACCTGGTCGTGAACCTGGAGAACAAGAACATCACCGGGATGAGCTTCGGGTTCCGCACGGTCAAGGACGAGTGGACGACGGTCACGGTGCAGACGTCCGAGGGCGACATGGAAGCTGAGCTGCGGATCCTCCGTGAGGTGCAGCTGTACGAGGTGTCCGCCGTGACGTTCCCGGCCTACGAGGGAACCGACGCCGCACTGCGGTCTGTCGGCGTGGCTCTGGCCGCGCGCGGCGATGCTGAGGCGTTCGACCGCCGGGCCGCGCTGCGGCCTGAACTTCTCGACTTCCGCCCCGAGCCGGCCGAGGCCACTCGGGGCAGCGACGCAACCCAGCCGGGAGAGACCACTGGGGGCCGTCAGGCGATGCGCATGAAGGGCCTCGCCGCCCGCTACGGCCTGGCGCTGTAGCAGCTCTCACCCATCCCCCAGCCCCCGCCAGCACGGCGCCGGGGCTTCTTGTGCTGGAGGCACACATGCCCACCCTGCAGACCCTGCTGGATCAGCGGGCCACCGCCTGGAACAAGGCGCAGGAATTCCAGAACCGCGCCACCGAGGCGGACATGTCCGCCGAGGACCGCTCCGCGTGGGACGCGGCCCTCGCCGACGTCGAGCGCCTGGGCGCCGACATCGAGCGCGAGGAGCGGCACGCCCGCCTCGCCTCCGTCGACTACAACCAGGTCGTCGACGCCGTCAAGGACGAGGAGGCCGAGCGGCACGGCGGCCCGGACAAGGCCGACGCCTACGCCACCGCCTGGCGCTCGTGGATGCGCGAGGGCACCACCGAGCTGACCAGCGAGGAGCGCACGACGCTGCGCTCCGGCTGGGTCGACGGCAAGGAGCTGCGCGCCGCAGGCGTGGCCACCGGCGCGGCCGGCGGATACACCGTGCCCGCCCCGTTCCGCGCCCAGCTCATCGAGACGATGAAGTTCTACAGCTCGATGCGCGACGTGGCCGAGGTCATCACGACCGAGACCGGGGCGACGCTGCCGTGGCCGACGAACGACGACACCGCGAACGTCGGCGCGATCCTGGCAGAGAACAGCCAGGTCACCGAGCAGGACGTCACGCTGGGCACCAACGACGTCGGCGCGTACATGTACACGTCCAAGCTGGTCCGGGTGTCCCTGCAGCTGCTCAACGACTCCGCGTTCAACCTGGAGTCCTGGCTCGCGGGAGTCCTCGGCCGACGCATCGGCCGCGCGCAGAACGCCCACTTCACCACCGGCACGGGCACCGCCCAGCCGGAGGGCGTGCAGACCAACGCCGTCATCGGCAAGACCGGCACCACGGGCCAGACCACGTCGGTCACCTACGACGACCTGATCGACCTCATCCACTCCGTCGACCCCGCGTACCGCAACTCCGGCCGCGCCCAGTTCATGCTGGCCGACGGCACGCTGGCCGCGGCACGCAAGCTGAAGGACGCCCAGCAGCGCCCGCTGTGGGAGCCGTCCGTTCAGGTCGGCGTCCCGGACGGGCTGCTCGGCTACAAGTACACGATCAACACCGACATGCCCGCGATGGCGGCCAACGCGAAGTCGATCCTGTTCGGCGACTTCTTCGCGGGCTACCTCATCCGCGACGTCCAGGACGTGCAGATGCTGCGGCTTGCCGAGCGGTACGCCGACTTCCTGCAGGTCGGGTTCCTCGCGTTCGCCCGCACCGACGGCACCCCGCAGGACTTCAGCGCCTACAAGGCGTACCGCAACTCCGCGACCTGATCCGCCCGGCCCCCGGCCAACTCACAGAGAGGGACGCCCTCATGGCGACCAGCCCGAAGAAGGAGACCCCGGCCGACGGCGGGGTTCTGCAGGACAAGCCGAGCCCGGCCGCGGCCGAACACGGCGACCACGACCGCATCGTCATGGCCTCACGCCGCGCCGACGGCTCGATGGACCAGCTCAACCCGGAGTTCATCGGCGACAGGGAGACCACCCTCGCCGCGAACAAGGAGCAGCTCGCCGTGCAGGCGGCGTCCGCCGTGGACGTCGCCGCCCGCGGCGTCAGCGCCGGCCCGGCCGAGGACGGCACCGGGTCCAGCGAACCGGACGCCGAGGTCCAGGCCCTCAAGGACGCGCAGGACGCGGCCGTCAGGGCGGCCGAGGCCAAGGCCGAGCGCGAGGTCAACCAGCTGCACCAGGGCCTGGGTGACTGATGGCCCGCATCCGCATGCTGACCAGCGTCGCGGGTGCGGACTTCGTCTGGGAGACCGGGCAGGTCATCGACCTGCCCGGCTCCGAGGCGGCCGTGTGGGCCGACGGCGTCCGCGCCGAACTGGTCCGCGATCACCCGATCCAGACCCCGGAGGCCGGACCCGTTGCGGAGACGGCCGCCCGCCCTCGCAAGGCCACCCCGCCCGCGCGCCGCAGGGCTGCGTCCAAGCCGTAGGGAGGTGGCGCCGTGGCGCTGCTGACGTTGGCCGAGGCCAAGGCCCAGCTCGACATCGACTCCGGTACGCACGACGTCGAGCTGCAGCTGTACATCGACGCGCTCACCCCGGTCATCGAGAGCTACATCGGGCCCGTCGAGGACCAGACGTTCACCGAGCAGGCCGACGCGCACGGCGGCGTCGTCTGCCTCAACCAGACCCCCGTCGTGGCCATCACGTCGATGGCGCCCGCCCTGACCGGCGGACAGGCGTACACGCCCGACCTGCTGCACGTCGACAGCGGCTCCGGGGTGGTGCGCCTGCTGAACGGCAGCGCGCTGTACGGCGGGCCCTGGACGATCACATACACGGCCGGGCGGGGCAGCGTCCCGGCCACCGTCAAGCTCGCCGCGCTGATCCTGCTTCAGCACCTGTGGCGCACGCAGAACGGCGCGGCCCGCGGCGCCGGCCCGGCCGACGACTACGCAGTCACCGAACCGGTTCCCGGCTTCGGCTACGCCGTGCCCAACCGGGTGCTGCAGCTCCTGGAGCCCTACAAGCGAGGACCGGGGATCGGCTGATGGCAACCACATCCCGCGTGCCCGCGGCCCTCGACGCGCTGGTGGCGATCTGCCGCGCGGTCCCGGCGCTGAGCGACGTCCGCATCATCGACGGGCCACCGACATCCACCAATCTCACGGAGCGCGACCGCCTCTACCTGGGGTGGGCGCCCGGCGTAGAGCAAGCGGTGGAGCTGCAGCAGGAGTTCGCCAGCGCTGGCGCCCGCCGCCGGGACGAGATGTTCCGGATCGCCTGCTACGCCGAGTCCCGCGGCGGCGACAAGGACATGTCGTTCCGGCGGGCCCGGGCCTTCGAGATCGTTGCGGCCGTCGAGGCGGCCCTGCGCGCCACCGACGCCGCGCCGGAGGCGCCGACTCTCGGCGGCACGGTGCTGTGGTCCGAGCTGACCACCGGCGCTCTCTTCCAGGAGCCGGGCTCCGACGGGGTCCTGGCCGGCCTGGCCTTCACGGTCGCCTGCCGCGCCCGCATCTGACCCACCCACCACCAAGGAGTACAGCCATGGCGCGTGTGCGCTGGATCGGCCCGGAGCCGGTCACCGTCCCCGAGCTCGGGGACCGGACCGTCGAGCCCGACGAGATCGTCGAGGTCCCCGACGAGCGGTACTGGGGCTACGCCTGCCAGACCGCGAACTGGGAGCCGGTCGAAGAGCCGCCCCACTTCGAGGCCCCCGAAAGCGAGCCGGACCCCGGGGCCGTCGCGGCGCCGGACCGCGTGCAGGAGACGGCCCAGCTGCCGCCCGCGCAGCAGGCTGCCCGTAGGGGCACGGCCAAGACGCAGAAGGAGGCCTGAGCATGGCGATCGGATCCGGTCTCGGCGCACAGCTCGGCATCGCGCCCGAAACGACGTACGGCACCTACGTGGCCCCCACGAAGTTTGTGGAGTTCACCAAGGAGAGCCTGGCCCTCAAGAAGACCACCGCCCAGAGCGCCGGCATCGCGGCCGGGCGCCTGCTGCCCCTGTCCTCACGGCGCGTCCTTACCCGCAAGGAAGTCGCGGGCTCGGTCGACATGGAGATCACCAACAAATCGATGGGCCTGCTGCTCCAGGCCCTGATGGGGACCACCGTCACGCCGGTCCAGCAGGGCGCCGGACCGGCGTACCTGCAGACCCACACCCTTGCGGACACCGCGGGCAAGAGCCTGACGATCCAGAAGGGCGTGCCCCTCACGAGCGGCACCGTGACCAGGAAGAACTTCCTGGGCTGCAAGATCACGTCCGGTGAGTTCTCGTGCGGTGTCGGCGAAATGCTCAGCGGCAGCTTCGAGGTGGACGGCCGCGACGTCGAGGAGACGTCGGTGCTGGCGGCCGCGAGCTACGCGAACATGTCGCCCTTCCACTTCGGGCAGATGGCCCTCAAGACGGGCAGCTACGGCACGGAGACCGCGCTCGACGGCATCCGCAAGGTGTCCGCCAAAATCGAGAGGCCCCAAGACACCGAACGTTTCTACGCCAACGCAGCGGCCCTGAAAAAAGAGCCCATCAGCAACGACCAGGTCAAGATCAGCGGCAGCCTTGAGTCGGACTACGTCGCGACGACGCTGGACGACCTGCACACCACCGACGGCGTGACCAGCCTGGTGTGGGAGTTCCAGGGTCCCCTCATCGCGGCCACCTTCTACGAGACCTGGCGGCTCACCCTGCCCGCGGTCCGGCTGGACGAGGGCCCGCCGGCCGTCGACGGGTTCGGGGTCGTGAAGCCCAGCTTCAACTTCGTGGGCCTGTACGACGGCACCAACCAGCCGAAGATCGAATACATCTCGACCGACGTCACGCTGTGAGTGCGCGGTGGTCGCGCAGATCCGTGTGACCGGCACCGGCCAGCTCCTCGAGCTGGCGGCCAAGCTGCGCCGGGCCGGTCACGAGAACATCCGCCAGTCCTACCTGCGCCGCATCCGGCGCGCCGCCGAACCCCTGCGCGGGGACCTGCAGGACGCGATCCGCCGACAGCCGCTCGCATCCACCGGGCGGGGCGCCGGGAAGCGGGGCGGGCCCTCGCCGACTACCCGCCCGTTCCGGGAAAGCATCGCCCAGGCCATCCGGATCAGCGTCCGCACCACCGGGGCGCCCGGGGCCCGGGTCTGGCTGGACAAGTCGCTGCTGCCTGCGGACATCCCCATCAGCGCGGTGAACCAGATGAACGACCTGGGCCGCCTGCGCCATCCCGTGTTCGGCAACAAGAAGCGCTGGGCCACGCAGACCGCGACCCGCGACTTCTGGAACAAGACCGTGCGCGAGCACCAGCCGCGCATCACCCGCGAGGTCGAGCGCGTCGTCGACGACGTCCGACGCCGCCTGGAGTAGGAGCACCACCTTGATCATCGTCTACACCCCCGAGGGTGGCGAGCCCGAGCACTACGACGCCCGGACCCTGCGCGTCTCCGAGGCCTCGATCGTCCAGCGCACCATCGACATGAAGTGGATGGAGATCCAGGCCGGCCTCGGCAACGAGGACCTCGACGCGATGCGTGGTGTCGTCTGGGTCCTGAAGAAGCGCGGCCAGCCGTCGCTGCGGTTCGGTGACTTCGACCCGGGCATCGACGAGATGGTCACCCGCATGGACAAGCGGGAGGTCACCGAGTACGTGCAGGCAGCGTTCGCGTCGATCGGTGGCGAGTCGGAGGTGACGCGGGCGGACATCGCTCACGCTCTGCGCGAGATGCCGTCCGCGGCCGCCGACCCCGAGCACGCTGCGGCGCTCATCGCCGAGATGGCCGCGGACTCCCCAAAAGACGAGGAGCCGCCTGCCGCGCCGCCAGAGCAGGAGGCGACGGCGGACAGCGGGGACCCGAACCCGAGCCCGACATCGAGCTTGCCCGAGGCCAGTACCTCGGCCTCTTCGCCCACCTCCTCCACATCACCCCCCACCTCGTCGACGACCTGAGAGTCGACGACTTCTACGGCCTCGTCGCCTGGATGGACATCCACCAGGCGCAACTTTCTGCTGAAGGGGGCGAGTAGGCGTGCCCTCAATGACCTTTGTCCTCACCGGCCGCGACGAGCTGAGCGACGTTTTCGACGACGTCGGGGACGCCGCCCGCCGCATGGGGCGGCGGGTGACGATCGCCACGATCGAGGCCGACAGGGAACTGCGCCGCCTGGGCCGCACCACCGCCACGACCATGGCGGGGATGCGGCGCGACAGCGACGCCGGCAGCAAGGCGCTGGGGGAGCTGAAGAAGGCCACGCTGCTGCTGGCGCCGGCCGCGATCCCTGCGGCCGCGTCCCTGCTGCCCATCGCCGCGGGCGCCGGCGCCGTGGCTGTGGCGCTCGGCGTGATGGGCGCGGCGATGGGACCGCAGATCGCCAAGCTCGGCGAGGCCTCCGAGGCGCAGAAGGCGTGGCAGGACGCGGTCGCGAAGAGCGGGGCCACGTCGCAGGAGGCGGTCACCGCGCAGGCGGAGTACGTGCGCCTGATCGCCGACATGCCGCCCGCCACCCGGCAGGCCGCGGCCGCGGTCGGCGTCCTGAAGGACGAGTACAAGTCCTACTCGGACAGCCTGGCCGGCGACACCATGGCCCCCTTCATCAAGGGTGTCTCGATCGCGAACGCGCTGCTGCCGAGGACGAAGCAGCTGGTGCGGGGGACGTCGGCCGAGGCGGACCGGTTCATGACGATCATCGGCGGCGAGATGGCCTCGCCCGGACTGGACGCCCTGAACAGCCGGTTCACGTCCTTCGCGACTGGCACCCTGCGCAAGGTCAACGACGAGCTGGTCCACCTGCTGCGTGTAGGCGACGGCGGCCAGGTCGGCGGTAACGCCCGGGAGTTCATGGACTGGGCGCGCGCTCAGGGCCCGGTCGTCGCGTCCGTGCTGCGCAGCGTCGCCGCCGCCCTGGTGCACGTCCTCGAAGGATCCAGTGGTGTCGGCGTCGGCATCCTCCAGGTCGTCGAGGTCCTGGCGCGCCTGGTGTCCGCGGTGCCGCCGTCCGCCATCTCGATCTTCCTGCAGCTGGCCATCGCCCTGAAGTTGACGAAGGCCGCGGCCCTCGGTCTCGCGGCCGGCCGCACGGCCCTCGCCGCTTTCGGTGTGCAGCTGGTCGCGATGAACACCGCGGCGGCCGCCACGCCCGGCCGGCTGGCCGCGGTACGCGCGGGCATCATGGCGCTCAGCCGTACGACCCGCGTCGCGATGGCAGGCACCGGTATCGGCCTGGCCCTGCTCGCCATCACCGAAATCAGCGAGCGGAGCAAGCACGCGCCGCCCGACGTCGACAAGTTGACGGAGTCGCTGCGCCGCCTCGGCACCACCGGCAAGGTGACCGGCGAGGCCTCGAAGCATTTCGGCAGCGACCTCGACGGCCTGTACGGCAGGGTCCGTTCCCTCACCGATCCGTCGACCACCGACAAGGTGCAGCAGTTCCTCGTCGGCTGGACGGGCTGGGACTCCACCCCGGTCAAGAACGCCAAGGAGGACATCGGCGCCGTCGACGACGCCCTGGCCAACCTGGTCAAGAACGGCGACGCCGACATGGCGGCGACTGCCCTGAAGCGGCTCACCGCGGAGTACGGCAAGGGCGGCCGCGACACCAAGCAGTTCACCAGCCAGCTCGACAGCTACCGGTCGGCCTTGGCCGACGCCAAGTTCGAGCAGCAGCTGGCGGCCGCGAGCCAGGGCCTGTTCGGCGCGCAGGCGCAGAAGACGCAGGCCGCACTCGCCGCGCAGAAGGCCAGCGCGGACGGGCTGCGGCAGAGCATCGTGGCGCTGAACGATGTGAACCGCCAGGGCCTGGGCGGCATGATCGGTTTTGAGGCGTCCCTCGATGCCGCCGCCAAGGCCGCGCGCGAGAACGCCGGCGCGCTGTCCATGTCGCACGGTGAGCTGAACCTCAGCAGCGAGAAGGCCCGCACCGCGGCCACCGCGCTCAACGATTTGGCCGCCAAAACTGACGAAGCCACGTCCAGCGCCCGGGAGTCGGGCGCCTCGTGGGGCACGGTCAGCGGGATCTACGAGCGCGGCCGCGCGTCCTTGATCCGCAACGCCCAGGCCATGGGCCTGACAAAGCGGCAGGCCGCGCAACTCGCCGACCAGATCCTGAAGATCCCGTCCAAGACGACGCTGCTGAAAGGCGACGTCAAGGATCTCGACTCGAAGATCACCACGGCGCAGGGCAAGCTGGACCGGCTGAAGCAGAAGCGGCGGGTGGCCGTCGGCGCCGAGAAGGGCGACCTGGACCGGAAGGTCGCGGCCGCGCAGGCCAAGGTCGACTCGCTGCGGCAGAAGCGGGCCACCGCGCTGCGGGCGATCGACCAGGCGTCGGCCACCGCGCGCGCCATCGCCGCGGCGATCGCCCGGCTCCGCAACCGCACGGTGACGATCAAGACCGTCCACCAGACGCTGAACGTCGAAGCGACCGTGGCGCGCAACAACAAGAACCTGAACGGGTTCGCGGGCGGTGGCTCGCCGCGGCCGGGCGAAGTGGCGTGGGTCGGCGAGAACGGCCCGGAGCTGATGAGCTTCGACGGCACCGAGCGGATCTTCGACCACAACAGGTCCATGTCGATGATCCGGCCGAGCACCGAGGCCGGACGTCTGGCCGGCCAGGGCCTGATCGCGGGCATGGGCGGGGCAACCTCCGCCGTCGGCACGGCCGCCGGACGGATGGCGGCCGCGGTTGAGACCGGCATCCGCGAGGAGCTGCAGATCGCCTCGCCCTCGAAGAAGACCACGGCCCTGGCCAAGGACATCGGCAAGGGCCTGATCGTGGGCATGACCGGGTCCCGCGACAAGATCAAGGCGACCGCCAAGGATCTGGCCGCCGACATCTGGAAGGCGTTCTCTGGCAGCAAGGACAACCGCCTCGTGGCCATGGTCAACAAGACCACGGCCAAGTTGCTGGACGCCGCGAAGAAGCGGGATTCCATCGCCGCGACGATCAAGCGGGCGAACGACTTCGCCGAGTCCAGCAGGGTCGGGGCGAAGAAGTCGGCGAGCCTGTCGGCCATGTTCGGCGGGGACCAGGAGGAGGTCACCGCCGCGGGTATCCAGCAGCGCCTCGCGGCGAAGCTGGTGAAGATGAAGACCTTCGCCAGCTACATCAAGACCCTGGCGAAGCGCGGCCTCAACAAGACCATGCTGCGCGAGATCCTGGAGGCAGGGCCGGAGGAGGGCTACGCCTACGCCTCGGCCCTGGCCGGCGCGAACAGCTCCGTCTTCAAGGCGATCAACACCACCCAGTACGCCGTCAACAGCGAGGCGGAGAAGCTGGGCAAGTCCGGGGCCGACGCCCTGTACGACAGCGGCAAGAACTCAGCGAAGGGCTTCCTGTCCGGGCTGAAGAGCCAGCAGAAGGCCATCGAGGACTTCATGCTCAAGCTGGCCAAGGGCATGCAGAAGGCCCTGCGCAAGGCGCTCGGAATCAACTCGCCTGCCACGAAGATGATCCCCGACGGCGTGAACACCGTCCGCGGTGTGGGCGTCGGCGTACTCAAGGGTTTGCCCTACATCGACCGCGCCATGGACCAGGTGGCCGGACGCATGGCCGGCCGCGGCGTTCCGTCCCTCGCCTCACCCGGCCGCGCTGCCGCCGTGACCGCGGCCGGCCAGCTCGTGCAGATCCAGATCGACGTGCACGGCGCGCTGGACCCGGTGGCCGTGGCCCTGGAACTGCAGAAGGTCCTCGTCCGGCTCAAGCGACACCAGGGCGTGAACATCAATCTGGGGGTGGGCTGATGCCGGTGCTCGTCGAGATGGGCTGGGGCGGAGCGATCCAGAACCCCAGCTCCATCACCTGGACCGACATCAGCACCCGGGTCAACATGGTGCGGGGGGTGAGCATCACCCGCGGGGCGAGCGACGAACGCAGCGACACCCAGCCCGGGCAGGCAACGCTCACCTTCGAAAACCAGGACGGCTGGCTGACTCCGGGCAACAGCGCCTCGCCGTACTACCCGTACGTGCGGCGCAACTCGCCGATCCGGATCAGCGCCGTCGCGATGCCCACCCGCAGCGGCAGCGCGCCGTACCCGCTCGCGATGCTGGGCGACGACTTCGACGACGGCCGGATCAACACCGCGACCTGGACGACGAACGTCGGCGGCGCCACCGAGACGAACGGGCGGCTGCGGATCCCGCTCGCCCCGGGCGTCGACACGTCGTTCACGTCCGCCCGCCAGTGGACCCTGGCCGGCAGCCAGGTGACGGCGCGGCTGGCCAAGGTCCCCGCGGTCAACGGCAGCAGCAATGTGGCGGCCTCGATGTGGGTCACCTCGACGACGGCCGGCACCCGGATCGGATGGCGGTACGACGCGCTGCTCGGCGTCATCGCCGCCCAGTCGCAGACCGGGTTCGCCGACGCCGGCACCGTGAACCTGCCGTACAGCGCGGTCAGTCACGCGTGGCTGCGTGTGCGGGAATCGGGCGGCACCGTCTACTGGGAGACCAGCAGCACCGGCTACGAATGGGTGGTGCGTCGCACGCTGGCCACCCCGGCCTGGGTCACCAGCCAGAGCCACGCGCTGGAGTTCCCAACGACGCGCACCGGCGGCACCACCGACACCATCGAGTGGGACTGGGTCGGCGCGGAACTGCGGCCCCGGTACTGGGGTGTGGTCAACGAATGGCCGATCAACTGGGAAGGCCTCGTGTCCACGGTGACCGTGACGTGCACGGACCTCTTCAAGTTCCTCAACAGGGACGCCCCGCTGAAGTCCTTCCTGGCCGAGGAGATCCTGCACCAGGACGTCGCCGGGGTCACCGACATCCTGTCCGCGTACTACCCGCTCACCGAGCCCGCGGGGTCGACATCTGCCGGGGACCTGGCCGGGCGGGGCTGCGGCCCACTGACCCAGACGCAGGTCGGCACGGGCGGCACGCTGGACTTCGGCAGCGAGGGCCTCACCGTCACCGGCGACACGTCCGTCAACTTCACACCGGCCGGCGCCTCGTCAGGCAAGTACCTGGTCGCCGACCTGGGGCCGACGTTCGAGGCGACGTCCACCGCCTACGCCCACACCATCGAGTGCTGGATCAAGACGACCACCGCCAGCCGGGCCATCCTCGGCATCTTCGAATCGAACCTGGACCACCAGCTGGTCCTGGCCGTCAACGCGGCGGGCGAGCTCACGATGGAGCACACCGAGGCCGGCGGGACGCTCACGGTCTACAACAGCCTGCGCGTCGTCAACGACGGCCAGTGGCACCACCTCGTCCTGGACAGCTACTCCAACTGGCGGCTGTACCTCGACGGCGTGCCCGGCCCCGTCGCGGTATCGGTCACCCAGCCCACCGGCATACGTACCCTGCACGTCGGCGGCTACCGCGGCGGCCGCCTGTTCAACGGGCAGCTCGCCCACCTGGCGCTCATGCACAGCGACGGCTCCATCGGCGCCACCATCTCAGCCAGCCACTACGACGCGGCGACGACTGGCTTCGCCGGCGAAACGGCAGACGCCCGGATCGAGCGCATCGCCCGGTACGGCGGGCTGTCCTCGGTGACGATCTGGGGCAGCACCCACGACCCGGTGGCCGGCCAAGGCGCCGGCGGATCCCAGGCCCTGGCACTGATGCGGGAGATCGAGGCCACCGAGAGCGGCCGGCTGTTCGCCGAACGGGACTGGTACGGCCTCGCCTACCAGTCCCGCGACGTTCGCTACAACCCGTCACCGGCCAGCGAGGTCTTCACCATCAACTACGCGGACCTGGAGACCCGCGACTTCTCCATGGCCGACGACGACCAGACCCTGATCAACACCGCCGAGGGCTCCCGCCCGGGCGGCGCCGTACAGAAGGTCGACGCCACCGCCTCGATCGCCGCCTTCGGCCCGTACCCTCCGCCCGGCGGCGCCATCAGCCTGCTGAAGACCAGCGACAACTCGGTGCTGGACGCGCTGAACTGGCTGGTCTCGCGGTACGCCGACCCGCCGCTGGAGATCCGCGAAGTGCCCATCGAGGCGTACTCGATGTCCAGCTACCTGGACATCCTCGACGCCGACATCAGCGGCTACTTCTCGATCTACAACCTTCCGGCGCAGTCCCCGTCCTCGACGATCCGCGTCACGATCGAGGGCTACAGCGAGTTGATCAAAGAGAACTCCCACCTGATCCAGTTCCGGACCAGTGCCAGCGCTCGCGACTCCGTCTGGATCCTCGACGACCCCGTGTACGGCGTCCTCGACTCCACCACCCGACTCGCCTACTGAGGAGCCCCATGCCGCTCGCCGTTGTCTGCGCGGAGACGTACTACGTGCCATCGCGCCCCCTGCCCAAGGACGCCTGGGCGAACGTGCCCGGAGCGGAACTGGTCTACCGGTGGATCGAGTACCGCATGGGCCGCCGCGTTCCGCTCCCGGCCGGCACCCTGACCGACGTGCCGCCCGTGTACGCGCGCATCAACCAGAACCGGTGGCTGGCGGACTGCGTGTGCGGGTCGGCCGCCGTCATCAGCCCCAACGATCCGCGCTGGGGCTGCACGGAGTGCGGCTACGGCTGGGTGCTCATGGTCCTGCCCACGGCCGAGGAACGGGCGGCGATCGAGGCCGACCTGATGGCGATTCCTCAGGCGTACCTGCGGAACTGGTGGCACCCGGACGACCCCGCCAACCCGGACCGCCCCGTCGAGGAACCGGCCCCCGCCGACGCCGGCCCGGGCGCCGACCTCCCGACCCTGCAGGGGTGACGCCATGACCTTCGCCCCCCGTACCTGGGCCGTCGGTGAGATCGCCACCGCCGCCATGTTCAACACGGAGATCAGGGATCAGCTCAACTCCTTCTTCGGCGCCTGGACGACGTGGACGCCGACGTGGCTCGCCGAGGGCGGCGCCGCCCCGACGCTCGGCAACGGCACCATCACCGGCCGGTATCTGAAGGTGGGCCGCACCGTCGACTGGGTGCTGCAACTGAACTGGGGATCCACCACGGTTGCGGGCGGCGGCGGCGCGTCCGAGAACTGGATGTTCGGACTGCCCGCCCTCCCCGCAACCGGCTTCACGTACCGCATCGCCAGCGCGGACGCCTTCGACAACTCCGCGTCGCTGCACTACAGCGCCCGCGCCATCTACAACACCGGCAGCGGAGGCGTGATCAAGACGCTCGTCTCGGATCGTGCCGACTCGACCGGCATCTGGGACAGCGTGCTGCCGTTCACGTGGGCGTCCGGCGACATCCTCTACGCCTCCGGGCGGTACGAAGCCGCGTCCTGACCCTGCCCGCACCCGCCCGCCCCGCGCCTGATGGCCGGGGCTTTCGTCATTCCTGGAGCCGCCGTGACCGGTGTCCGTGTCGTCTCGCTGAAGACCGACACCCCGCAGTCCATCGCCAGCGACGCCGATTACCACATCGTCCGCTTCCCGTACACGGCCGAGTCCTACGACCCCTGGTGCATGCATGAGCCCGTGCAGCCCGACGGCTATTCGGTGAGCAGCTGGTCGCGCGATGACCGCTCCGGGCTGATCTGGCCCTCCGTCGCCGGGTGGGGCACCCTCACCTCCCTCATCTACTGGGAGGCCGGCGACTACCGCGAGTGCCGCGACCGGTACGTCCGCGACCCGCTCGCCCTCACGGACACCGGCTACGACTCGACCGCCACCGAGCACCGGCCCCCGAGCCCGGGGATCCAGTGCTGGCACAAGACGCACGAGATGTTCGTCCGCCCGGACGTGCCGCTCGCCCTGCTCGTCGCGCACGACGCGACGTCCTCGAGGCGGGTCACCCTCGCCGAATTCAAGCTCAGCATCCAGCCCGTAGAGGAGCCCGACCATGCCTGATCAGCCCATCCCGTCCGTAGGACGGATCGTTCACTACAAGCTCACCGAGCAGGACGCCAAGGACATCAACCGGCGCCGCAAGGACTTCCACGAGAACAGCAGCGCCGACAATCAGACCGGCTTCATGGGCCACGTCGGCAACCGCACGGCGACCGACGACGTGTTCCCCGCGGTCATCGTCCGTGTCTGGAACGAGAGCACCGTGACCTGCAACCTGCAGGTGCTGCTCGACGGCACCGACACCTACTGGGCAACCTCGCGGACCGAGGGCACCGGGGCGGGCTGCTGGGCCTGGCCGGAGCGCGTCTGATGGCGCCGCCGATGACGCCCGCCACGTTCCTGGCGAAGCTCCGCGCCGAAGGCGTGACCGTCGTCGAGGTCGGCGACTGGGAAGACCACAACCGCAACCACAAGGGCCCCTGGGGCCCGGTCCACGGCGTGATGATCCACCACACCGTGACGTCCGGCAGTAAGCGCACGGTGGAGATCTGCCGTACTGGCCACCCGGATCTGCCCGGCCCGCTGTGCCACGGCGTCATCACCAAGGACGGCGTTGTCCACCTCGTTGGCTACGGTCGCACGAACCATGCGGGCCTGGGCGACGACAACGTCCTCCAGGCCGTCATCGCCGAACGCGCGCTGCCCGCCGACAACGAGGCGAACACCGACGGCAACCGGCACTTCTACGGGTTCGAGTGCGAGAACCGCGGAGACGGCGAAGACCCGTGGCCCGAGGAGCAGCTGCTCGCCATCGAGCGCGTCGCCGCGGCGGTCGCCCGGCACCACGGCTGGACCGAGCGCAGCGTCATTGGCCACTTGGAGTGGCAGCCGGGGAAGGTCGACCCGCGCGGCTTCACCATGACGTCGATGCGCGAGCGGATCGCGGCCCGGCTCCGGCCGGCCGTCACGTACACCGTCGCCGAGGGGGACACCCTCTGGTCCATCGCGGCCGCACGGCTCGGCGGCGGCACCCGGTGGCGAGAGATCGCCGCCCTCAACTCCCTGCCGGACGCCGACGCGATCGACCCCGGCCAGACCCTGAAGCTCCCCAAGAAGTGAGGCAGACCATGGCTGAACCCGTAGAGAAGAAGGTCACCGCGGCGACTGCGGGCACGTACGTCGCCAGCGCCGGCCTGCTCGCCGCGCTGGAAGCCGTACAGGACCACACCGAACTCGTCGGCTGGATGCCCGCCGCCCTGACGCCGTTCGTCCTGGCCCTGGTCCCCGCAGCGATCGCCTTCGTGTCCGGCTGGTCGGCACGGCACACCCCGCGCCTGAAGTAGGGAGCCCCCGTCCGTGGACGCCACCACCCTCGGCAGCGTGCTCGCGCTGCTGGGCGTGCTGTCCGGAGCGGTGGTGGCGTACCTCGGTAAGCGCGGGGAGAACGCGAACACCCGCCTGAACAGCACCATCGACCAGATCCAAGAAGAACGCGACGGGCTGCGCAGAGAACTCGCTGCGCGGGATACCCGGATCACGGAACTACTCGAACAGCGCGTGTCCGACCAGGTCGAGATTGCCCGGCTACGCGTCCGAATCGTTGAGATGGGAGGCGATCCGCCGTGACCCGTACGGAGCGGGCACTCGCCAGTCACTGGCGCTGGATCGCCGTCCTGTGCTGGCTTATCGCACTGTCCGGCGCGGCCGTGATCGGCTGGTCCTGGTACAGCGAGCTCGCCGACGAGGCCGACAAACGAGGCGCAGCGGTCAGCACACTGGCCGGAGACGTGCGCGTGCTGCGCGCCCAGGTCCAGGCCGCGGGCGAGACACCCAAGGCACCCGACCCGAGCAACGCCGTCGAGGACCTGCCCGCCCGCCAGCGTGTCCCCGTACCGATCCCCGGGCCCCGCGGGCCGCAGGGTGAGCCGGGAACCGAGGGGCCGTCCGGGACACCAGGGAAGGACGGGAAGACCGGTGTGGGCAAGCCGGGGGATGACGGCACCCCCGGCAAGAACGGGGCGGCCGGCAAGGACGGGGCGGCCGGTCCACCGGGGCCCCAGGGCGAACCCGGCCCTGCCGGGCCCGCCGGCCCGGCAGGGCCGCAGGGCGCGCAAGGACCTGCCGGCCAGGACGGGAAGGACGGCCGGGACGGGCAGACCTGCCCCGACGGCTACAGCCTCCAGACGCCGAGCTACGACCCGGACGCGCTGGTGTGCCGGAAGGACGGCGCGCCCGATCCCGAGCCGAGCGAGCAGCCCGGGCCGCTCGCCGCAGGCCTGGACCCGTCGCGCAGGCAGTACCCGTGAATATGGCCCCCACCGCTGCGGCGGTGGGGGCCATATCGTCATGCTCGGCTGGGCAACCAGGCCCGGCTCAGGTACGGGAGGACCGATCCATGAACTGTCCCAACTGCGGAGCGTCGACCGCGCAGGGCCCGGGTGGCGGGTGGTCCTGCGGCAACTGCGGATGGCAGTCCGGCTACCAGCCCAGCCCGCAGGTACTCTCGGCCCATGACGCAGCAGGGGCCACCGGACATCGTGCAGGCTGACCGTTCGGCGCCCTTGCCGGGTGCGGAGATCACGACGACCGACTGCCGCGGCTGCGGCGCCCAGGTGAGCGGCCTCAACGGCAGGTACGCCTGCGGCGTGTGCGGCTGGGTCAACGACTGGTCCGAAGGACACACCGACCTGCCGGCCCCCGAGGACGACCCGGACTACCCCGGCCCCTGACACCCGGACAACAAGCGCTTCCGCTCTCCTTCCAGGGGAGCGGGGACTGTCCGGGGCCGCGCACCGCTCTCGGTAGAGCCCTCACATGAGAATGGTCTCGCCCCATACCCTGACAGTGACGAGCTGTTCAGAGATTGGGGCGAGACCGTGCCAGTTGATGCTACCCCGGACCCGTACGCCAACCCGCTGGCATTCGGCCAGAGGATGCAGATCTACCGTCAGCGCCGCGGCATGAGCCGCCCCGTCCTCGCCGGATTCCTCGGTAAGTCGCCCTCATGGGTGAAGCAGGTAGAAAACGGTGTGATCCAGCCCCCCAAGCTACCCACGATCCTCCGCATCGCCGAGTTGCTCCGGGTCCGTGACCTCGCTGACCTCACAGGAGACCAGAGCACCCACGTGGACTTGTTCATCGGCCCCGGCCACCCGCGCCTTGCAGAGGTGAAGGCCGCCGTCGACGCCTTCTCCCTTACGGCTGACCGGGAAGCCCCCTCGACGCAGCACCTGCGGCTCAGCCTGGACCGGGCGTGGACTGCACGTCACGAGGCACCAAACCACCGTGAAGTCATCGGCCAGCTGCTACCAGCCCTGATCCGCGACGCTCAACTCGCGGTCCGCCAGGCAGACGCCGCCCCCGAGCGGCGGGCCGCGCAAGCCGTCCTCTCCGAGGTGTACAGCCTCAGCCAGTTCTTCATCGCCTACCAGCCCGATAGCGCGCTGCTGTGGCGGGTCGCCGAGCGCGGCATGGTCGCAGCGCAGGACAGCGCCGACCCGCACGCGATCGGCGTCGCCGCCTGGTTGAGTGCGCAGGCGCATCGCGACTCCGGGCCTGCCCACTTCGAGGCGGCCGACGCCGTCACCTTGGAGGCTCTGCGCTTCTTGGAACCGCACCTGCCGGATGCCGCCGTTCATGTCCGGGCCATCGCGGGCGCGCTTCAGTTCGAAGCTGGATATACGGCCGCGCGGCGCGGGGACATCGGCCTGGCGTGGGGGTGGTGGGACAAGGCGGAGAAGACGGCGAAGAAGTTGCCTGCGGACTACTACCACCCCGTGACCTCGTTCGGCCGGGCCATCATGGGTGCCCACGCGGTCACGGTCGCCGTCGAACTCCACCAGGGCGGGGAATCCGTGCGGCAGGCCGCGAAGGCCGACAAGGCCGTCATCAAGTCCCGCCCGCGCCGGGCCCGGCACCGGATCGAGGAGGCCCGCGCGTACCAGCTGGACGGACAGCCGGACACCGCTCTGGCGACGCTCGACAAGGCTCACGAGGCGGCCCCCGAGACGATCCAGTACAACGGGTACGCCCGGCGGATCGTCCTTGAGGAGACCGAGGCGAAGCAGCCGGACCGGCGGCGCCGCGCGTCGGAGCTGGCGGTCAAGCTGGGGTTGCTCGCCGCGTGACGTAGGGGCAGGATTCCTGCCCCTACTCCCGACGGCATCCCCCTACGGTCACGTGTGTGAAGCAGATCACCACCGTGACCGTGACCGTGGAGGCGTGACCATGGAGTTAGGCACTGCCGCGAGCCCTGCACTGCCGACTGCGGAGGTGCTCGCCGTACTCGCCCTCCCGGACCTTGGCTCCCTGTCCGAGGCACAGGTGCGCGGTGCGGCGTGCCTGTGGGACGGCGTGAACCTCGCCCCCGCCACGGCGTACGACCTCGGCCCGCAGACCATCCGCCGCGCCGGCGCACCGATGACCTGGTACCCGCGCACCTGCCGGGCCTGCGTCGAGGATCGTGCCCGGCGGGCCCTGTACGCGCACGCCCCGCTGTGCGAGCAGTGCGTGGACGACGCCAGCCAGTGCGACGTCGGCCGTGGCCTCAACCGCCTGATGCGGGAGGCCCGTCGGTGAGGTGCGGCCTGTGCTCCCGGGAGATCGAGCCGGGCGAGGACTCCGAGCGCCGGATGTGGCCGACGAACAGCGGGCCCTGCATCCCGGGACGCGTTCACACGGGCCCGTGCCCCGCTGGGGAGGACGAGCGATGATCTGCGCACGCTGCGACCGGCCCATCCTGCCCGGGCAGCAGAGCCGCACCTACCGTGTCGACTCGGCATCGACTGCCAGCGCAGACGTGACCTTCCATGCCGCGCTGTGCGAGTTACCGAGGCACCAGACGGCCCCGGCCGAGCCCCGGTGGGCGAAGGCGCGGTCCCGTCGGTAGTCCCGAGCCCCCGCCGCTGGTGCCCAGCCCCGCGTTGGCGGTGGGATGCGGCGGCCGACCGTTCCCGCCCCCGTCGGGGGCGGTCGGCCGTCAGCGCATCAGCTCGGCCAGAGGAACGTCGAGGGCGTGCGCCAGGCGCAGGAGCGTCACAAGGGTGGGGTTGCCGTAGCCCGCTTCGATCGCCTGCAGGGTCCGCCGGTCGATGCCGGCCGCGAGGAACGTGGCTTCTTGGGTGAGCTTGGATTCCAGCCGCTTGGCCCGGAGTCGTTCCCCGACGGCCCGCTGGTGGGCGCGGATCCACTCGTCATCTGCTGGCTGGTCGCGGGGCACTCGACAAACGCTCTGGCCTGCTTGACCATGAGTCAGCGGAGTACATTCCGCTTTTTGTGAACTTGAAGCCTCGCGGGCGGATGGCCCTTCCGGCCCGCCTGCCGCGCTGTGCGGTTCGCCTCTTTGGCCGGGTGGCCAGCACTTTTTCGGCCATTTGGATAGACGCGTGCATATACCACTGGCACAATCAGTGAGCGTTCAACGGCGAACAGTAAGTGCGGGAAGGGTGGGTATGGACCAGCTCAGGCAGCTTGGGCAGCGCATCGAAGTCATAGAGACCGCTCTCGCCGCGGCTTTGGAGGAACCCGATCCTGATCATCGCGGCCGCCTGCTGGTAGCCCTCGACGCAGCCGCGGAGGTCGTACGGGTGGACCACCAGGAAGCTGAGACGACGGAGGAGAATCGTTCCTCCCTGCGCCTGGTGCACGGCTTCGGCTCACGTCGCCCGGTCAATGAGAGCCCAGCGGCCGCCGGTCGAGCCGAACGCTGGAGGGGTCGAAGCCGGGACCGCGCCACGCGGTCGGCAGGATGACCACCCGGAACAGGTCCTGGACCACCGTGGACCGCACGTCGACTTGTTGCGCCGCCCAGTCCTCGCGGCTCATGCCCACCATGCGCGTCAGCCGGCGCAGTTTCGCCGACGTCGCCATTTGCGCCCGCAGTTCTGCGATCTTCCGGTCGAAGGACGACAGCGACAGCAGAGCGAGCGTGGCATCCACGTCGGGGTTGTCGGCCAGATTCTCCAGGTCCTCGCGGGTCTTGTCCCGCCGCTGCTCCAACGCCGTGATCTCCGTCAGCAGATCAGTGCTGCTCTCGTCGACCAGGGCCCGCTGCAGCTCGGCACCGAACCGCTTGTCGGCGAGCAGCCGCAGCGTGCGCCCCTCGACGTAGGCGTCCACCAGCGCCAGATTCCGGCCCACCCCGCGGCACTCCGGGCAGTAGTACAGCCGCGACTTCTTCCGGTTGCGGCCGCCCGACGGCTTCGATCGCACCGTGACGTGAGGACCCGGGCAAGCGGCGGCACCGCACTCCTGCGCGGTGCCGCCAGGCCTGTGGCACTGGTAGCACTCCGCGACGCCGGTCAGCAGGTGCACGCGCTCCCGGCCCGCGTACGGATACAGGGTGGCAGTCTCGCGGTACAGCGCTCGAATGGCCTCCCACGTCTCGACGGCCAAGGCGCCGTCCCACGCCGCGGGGTGCAGCTGGCCGTCGCGCTCGATGAGTCCAGCGATGCGCGGGTTGAGCATGACGTTGCGCCAGCTCTTAGCAGTCCAAGGGTTGCCCTCCGTGGTACGCGACCCCTCGCTGTTGAGCCAGCGAACGACGGCACCATGGTCCATGCCGGCCAATCTGCGTTCGGCGCCGGCCTTGATGAACGCGATCTCCTCCGGACGCGGCAGCGTCGTGTCGTACACCGGCACGGTGACCGGCTCCCCTGCGCGGTTCACCTTCTCGCGCGTGCCCCTCTGGACGCCCCAGCCGTACGGCCGCCTCCCGCCCGCCGTGCCCGGCAGACCCTTCGCCACCCGCGCCTTCACCCCACGGGTCACCCGCCGGGACGTGTTGTCCGACTCCCGGCACGCCTGGGCGGCCTCGATCCGCAGGATGAACCGGTCGTCGGGGGAGTCCAGGTTGCGCGTCCCGGACGGCGACGCGATCCGCAGACCCTTGCTCTCCGCGATGCCGATCAGCTTCTCCAGGTCGAACGGCTGCCGGATCAGGCGGTCACCGTGATACACGATCAGGCCGTCGATCTCATCGGCCTCGATGGCCTTCAGCATGGCCTCCCACTGCGGCCGCTTGCGGTTGCGCTGCCACGCGGAGCGCGAGTTGTCCGGGAAGACGTGCCGGTCCGACACCCGCCAGCCGAGCCTCGCCGCGAGCTCCCGGCAGTCCGCTTCCTGCCGCTCGACCTTCTCGACCGAGCCGTCCGGGGCGTAGGACAGCCGACAGTAAATGCCCGCGCTCGCAGGCTTCTTGGTGGCCATCCCCCCAGTGTAGGTGCGCAACGGGGGTTGATCTCGCTGCTGGCGGCGTTGAACACCGGGCACGAAGGCGGCTGCGGCACGGTGCACGCGAATGCGGCGGCCCAGGTGCCCGCCCGGCTGGAGGCCCTCGGCACGGCCGCCGGGCTCGACCGGGCGGCGCTGCACAGCCAGCTGGCGGCCGCGCTGGCGGTGGTCCTGCATCTGGTGCGCGACCGGGCGGGCCGTCGCCGGATCGCCGAGGTGCACGTGCTCGAGCGGGACCCCACCGGGCTGGTGGTCACGGTGCCCGCGCTGCGCTGGGGCGCGGAGGCGTTCGCGTACCAGCGCGGGTGGGAGCGGTTGCGGGGGCTGCTCCGGGCCGGAACCGAAAGGAACGAGCAGTGGTGACGGAGGTCCGACGACGAGAGGTGGACGGGGGCCGGGATGACGACGGCGATCGGTGAGGTGGCGATGGGTGCGGCCGCGGCGTGCGCCGGGGCGGCGGCCTGGTTGACGGGCGGCCGGGACTCGCAGGTGAGGCGGGCGCGGTTGCTCTGCGCGGAAGGCGGGGCGCTGGGCATCGGACGGCCGCCGTGGGAGAGAGCGCTCGCCCGAGTGCGGCGAATGCGCCGACAACTGGCAGCCGAGTGGTGGTCGTTGGCCTGCGGGTTGGTGATCGCGGTACTGGGGGCGTCCGTGCTGCCCCTGTTGGCGGGTGCCGCCGGTGTGCCTCTGTTGCGGCGGGTGCGGCGGGCCGGGGAGCGGCGCCGGGAGCGGGAGCGGCGGGGTGACGCGGTCATCGGCCTGTGCGGGGCGCTGGCGGGAGAGGTGCGGGCCGGGCGGCAGCCGGGGGAGGCGCTGCTGTGTGCCGCGGCCGACGCGGGCGGGCTCGGTGAAGCGCAGGCGGTGGTGCTGGCGGCGGCTCGGTTCGGCGGGGATGTGCCCGGCGCCCTCTCCGCCGCGGCACGAGAACCGGGTGCCGAGGGGTTGTCGGGGCTCGCGGCGTGCTGGCGGGTGGCCGTGGACCGGGGCGCCGGTCTGGCGAGCGGCCTCGACCGCCTGGGCGGAGCCTTGCGTGCGGAGCGGGACCAGCGTGCGGATTTGCGGTCCCAGTTGGCGGGCGCCCGATCCACGGCGGTGATGCTCGCGGGGCTGCCGGTGCTGGGGCTGCTGCTCGGCACGGCCCTCGGCGCCGATCCCCTGCGCGTGGTGCTGCACACCGGGCCCGGCCTGGGCTGCCTGCTGGTCGGCGCGGTGCTGGAGGGCGCGGGCCTGTGGTGGGCGCTGCGGATCGTACGGGGAGCGGAGGCGGGATGAGTGCGGAGATGGTCCACAGGCTGGGGGCGGTCCTGTGCGTGGCGTCGGCTCTGGGGTGGCTGGTCGGCGTGGCCGGGCGGGAGCGCAAGGCGCGGCGAAGGCTGGCCGTGCTGCTCCTCCGGGAGGCGGCGGCCGTGCGGCGGGGCCGTGAGGTGCGGGGGACGGCGCGGCGGTGGCTGCCGGTGGCTGGGGCCGTGGGTGCCGGCTGGGTGCTGGTC
Source organism: Streptomyces sp. NPDC043867 (assembly GCF_056435845.1). Taxonomy (NCBI): domain Bacteria; kingdom Bacillati; phylum Actinomycetota; class Actinomycetes; order Kitasatosporales; family Streptomycetaceae; genus Streptomyces; species Streptomyces sp. NPDC043867. The sequence goes on from NZ_JBWKDS010000015.1 coordinate 49,980, forward strand.
GGAGGAGCGGCCGGGCTCCTGGTCGGGTCGGCCGCCGGACTCGGGGTGTGGCGGTGGCGACTGAGACAGGCGACGAAGCCGGTGCCGGAGTACGACATGGCCGCGGCCGCCCGGCAACTGCCGCTCGCAGCGGACCTGCTGGCCGCCTGCATCGCGGCCGGTGCGAGCCCGGTGGCGGCGGCCGAGGCGGTGGGGGACGCCCTGCGTGGACCGGTCGGGGAGCGGTTGACGAGAGGTGCGGCCGAGGTCCGGCTCGGCGGTGAACCGGGCACCTCCTGGCGCGGGTTGGCGTCGATGCCGGGAGCCGCTTCCCTGGCGCGGCTTCTGGAGCGGTCGGGCGAGTCGGGTGTGCCGGCTGCCGAGCCCGTCGCCCGGATCGCCGCGGAGGCCCGCGCCGAGTGGGGCCGCGCCGCGACCGCCCGCGCCCGCCGCGCGGGAGTGATGGTGACCGCGCCCGTCGGACTGTGCTTCCTGCCGGCGTTCATCGCGGTGGGAGTGCTGCCCGTGGTGATCGGGCTGGCGGAAGGCGCGCTGGGAGGCGGTGGTGGATGACGGGAGCGGATGCCTGGTGACGGCAAGCGGGACACGGCACTGATCACAAGTGACAGACGAACGAGTGCGGACCTTACGGGTGTTGAGATGAACAAAGCGGTACGGGCACGGCTGTGGGCTGTGACGGGCAGGGTGCGCGAGGCGCACAGGGCCGGGCTGGCGGCGGCACGGAGGGACGCGGGAATGGTCACCCAGTGTGTCGCGGCACTCGCCGTGTCCGACGCAGGTCGTGTCGCTTTACGTAGAGGTTGCGCCTCGGCGTTGCATCGCATTAACGCGAGCCATCGTGTCCCTTTTCGGGTCCCTGATGTGACGGAGGTCACACAGTGTGGATTTGCTGGGATCGACTATACGAGGGTCGCGCGGCCTCAGAGGTTGGCTTCTTGGTCTCATGCAGGCCTGGGATGGGCTCCATGCGGGGGCGTCGGCGGTCAGGTTGCCTGCAATTGCAACCGTCAGAAGCCTCACTCAGAATGATGGTATGGCTGGTCCGCACGGTGAGGGCTACATCCACGAGGACCAAGATCAGTGGACGGATGCTCTCCTAGTAGATGCTCGACTGACTGCACTACGAGCTGCAGACGAGGAGCTCCTCACCCCCAGCGCCGTGCAGAGAGTACTGGACGCGGTAAATAAAGATCCAATTTGGATGTATCACCTGGAAGAGATAGCAGGCACATCACAGCTAAGCAACGTTGCAGTTGCGGTGAGAATAGCACTTAGCCTGTGTCTACGTCACTGGGTCACTGGAGGGCAAGACGTCCTTGCCGACTGGTGGGTCGATCTACCAAACCTGCAGTCGGCAGGTCCAGATGCTGAAATTCTAGCTGCCGCCCACGAGCTTGGAGTGGCCGCAGCGTTGTGGGCAAAGAGAGAGGACAGGGAAGCAGCTTTCACAAAGCGCAGTTCCGCTAGTGCTGCTGCACTTCGACTGTCGCATGCATTTGCGATCGCCGGGAGAGCTGAGGATGCAGTCGCTGCTGCACATACAGCAGGAAACTTTGCTTACTCGACGGAAGATCGCGTGAGAGCGAGCGACGTCTTGAAACGGCATGCAATGGCAGCATCCGATTCAGAGTCCGTCTCAATAGCCCTAGCAAGTCGAGCTTCTGCGCTAGCGTTTTCCGGGGATCCCTCTCACAAACTGGAAGCGTTCGATGCCTTCGCTTCGGTATTGCGTCATCCGCCGACCCAAGAGAAGACCCGCAGAGCGGTCTTCCGAATGATGCAGCATATCCGGTCGCATTTTCGTCAATTTCGAGTGTATGACCTTTTGCTGCAGTTGTCCCTCGGCTCTCCAGTAGGGGATCGGGAGCGAATCAAATGCTTGCAGCCCGTTGTGGAACCAATCTGGGACGAAGAAGTGGAAAAGCTGCCGACCAGAATTCATTCAGTCATGGCAGCCTTGCCTCCGATTGAGCACACTCGGGACGAATTGGTCCCATGGCCTCATTCTGATGTTGTCCATAGCTCTTGGACCACATGGGCATTTGAGCATCCTGCATATCGCGACGCTGTGCCACACGGCAGATCGCTGCCGCGTGAGTCAAATCTTGATAACCTTCTATTGGTTATCGGCCACGAGATGACGCATGTGCTCAGTATGTTTGGCGGTGTCGGATTTGCGGTGATGGCGCTACGTGCTGCAGCCGTAGAAGTGGAGCTGCGGCTATGGAGATACAGCTCACGCGCCCCGGAAACAGGGCAGGAACTCACGGCACCGCTTACAAGCAACAGCGTGCTTGCGCTTGCGGAAGCAGAGCGTGCGTTGGAGATCGAACGGAAGCTGCAGATCGTAGAGCAAGCTTGGCAACCGTGGTTTGAGGGAATTGCCGTATTTGGAGAATTGGCTGCAGACCCGACGACCGAACCAGATGTTGCGTCAGATCTAGGGGAAGTCCTCATACATTTTTATGATGAGACACCAGATCCAACAAAGCAGGGTGATGAGGATATTCGCTCCTGGTTTCTCGGCCAACGTCAAATGGCGGAGCAGCGCTACGCAGATGCACAACGCAGGGGCGTTCATCGTCTTCGCCGATACCTCGCCGAGAATCACAGGAAATATCTTGCTGGCTATCTTGCGGTCCGCTGGGTGGTTGCGACGTGGAGAGACAGGATCTCATCCCAACCCCTGTCAGGGGCCCAAGCGTATCGGCTGCTAATGCACCTTACCCGGTTCGGCACCTTGCACGCTATCCCTGACCTTTCGCTACCACTCAAGGAATTTCAGCAAGCTACCGAGGACGCGGTACTTACATGGATGGAGAGTCTGGCGCAAATTAATGATGAGGACTTCAGGATGTTCTTCGCTGGATATGGCGAAGGAAATTCTGGGTTCTGGCGCAGCGGCAGACTAATTCGTTCCAAACTCGAAGAAGGGCCCAATTTCCAAAGCGAGTTTCGCGCCCGAGTTAGCTCCGCTCTGGACAGCCTTCTTGGTGAGCGAGCCGACATTATGCCGGGTATTGATGCAACTACTGGCACTGTCATGGCACAGGTGATCGAGCACCTGCGCCGTCGCGACACAAATGAACTTCTTCTTGCCGACCAACTGGTTCGTCAAATGTTGCAGCAGCAGTCGGTTATGTCGATCGGCCGGGTAAGCTGCCCGTTCTGGCTGAACCGGCGCACGAGCCACCTTATTTGCTCGGTACGTACAACGAGGGAGAAAATGGAAACCGGGGGGTCAAGCCGCGACCTGGCGGTAATCCCTTTGGACCGGGAGTCCTTCGAAGCCCTAGAAGGAGAAGTATCGCTGCGGCGGGAACCTCGACTTATGGTCTCCCGGGTTGTGGATCTGCAGCCGAATGGCCAGGACCCCGATCGTCAACTTGGTCAGCATCTTTTGGTTTTCCAGTACGGCAATTGGATCGACGCTCAGTATCGCGGCCTACTGCCACGCGCGAGGGTCGCAAAGGGGCTGAAGGAAGCCATCCGATGTCGGTTGACGCCGCCCCTTCTGTTGCAGCTTGAGATGGACGAGTTGGGCTCAGGAAAAAGCGCTGCGGAGCGAACGTTGGCGTGGCTGACAACTATCAGTGAATGGAACTTTGACTCACAGACGGTATCGGTAGAGCCTTGGGTTAACAGGGTCAGAAGTCTGGCGGAGGAAGTAAGCGAAGATGATGGTTCTGTCGAGCGACGTATCAATGCGGCGATAATGAGCAAATTGTTCGGACCGGGCGAACTGGCGCAAGGTCTTATATCCGAAGGGGTTGGCTGGCTCGCAGATGATCACGCAAGCTGGACCACGCCCATTGTCCAAGCTCTCCTGGACACGGCGATCACTCCCTGCGAATCGAAGTGGCTCGAAAGTCATTTTCACTCGTCTGCCCAGATGATTCTGTCAAAGGGGAGACATGGCTGGGACGTGACGGCCACGGCATTATCACAGATTGGATGACACCCATGAATGTCACAGGAGTCATTGGGCGCTCAGATTTCGAAAGTGCGCTGAGCGCCGCTCGTGCCGTCGACGCACAAGGGAATCTGGAGGGCCTAGCGGCACCTCTCGATGCGGACTGGTTGGGCCGGATCTCAGAGGCTTGGGACGCTATTGAGGAGGCGCTGACTGAGGCATTCCAGTTCGGTATTGACAAGAGTAAGGAAGCAGTTGATCGAGCCATCGCTGTTTCGGGCACGCTCCTCCACTCGGCCGGTCGTCGTGCCAAGGACGTTCATGAAGCTCTGTTGTTGCGGCTCCAGGCATACATGGCGTACCTGACAGAGTCCGCTCTTGCGAAGGTCCGCCAAGCAATAGAGATCAACCAGCAGTCGATTCCCCTGCGCGCCATCGAACTCTCACAGACCATTTCCCTCAATGGTTCCTTGAAAGCATCGATTACTGAAGCGGCAGGGCTCACTGGAGCTGGCGAGATCGTCGTCTCCGCGACATATGAAGTCGGGCCCACTTGAAGAAGGCGCTGAGCCTTTTCCATCCTCAGTCTGGGACCGCTTTGACCACCCAGAGCGCCGATTCTGACGTGCGACGGTTACGGGGGATCTCAGTCTCAACGCGGGATCTCCACAGGGGGGAAGCCGCGTTTCAGCAGTTCACAGCATTCCGTCAGTTGCCCCCTGATCAGCCGGCTCGTCCTCGTCCGTGATCGCGGTTCGCATTGCCATGCGGGCTGCATTGGACTCAACTGCACGACCCATACGGGTCTATGCCGCTGGCCGGAGCCGGCAGACTGCGGAGGTTACCGACGGCGGCGAGCTGTGTGCGCAAACGCTCGATCTCCTCGCGCTGGGCGGCCAGCCGGGAGATCGCCAGGGTCCTGAACGCGATCAACTTGGCGAGCTCTTCGTCGCGGGAGGTGATCCGCTTCTTCAGCTCGGCATTCTCCGTCTTGAGCCGGTCGATCTGCGCGGCCCGGGGATCGACGATCACTCCGGTGTCCTGGAGTTCCTTGACTCGCTGCTCGAACTCCTCGGCCAGGTGTTGGTAGGGGCCCGGACGTTCGGTGCCGTCGCGGTTCTTCTTCGGGTAGAAGCCGGTGCGGGTCACACCGGCCTGGGCGGCGAGGGTCTTCAGATCGCACTGGCGGCCGGGCGGCAGCTGGCCGCGCAGCATCCGGTCCATCGCTGCGCGAATGGCTTGCTCGTTGCGTTTCCGGGTCTCATCGCTGATTCGCGCCATGCTTAGCTCACCTCCTCTTCTTCGGCTTGCGTGGCCTGGAGGATCTCGTCCACGACCCGCTGGGCCCGCTCCACCTCGGGCTCAAGCCGTTTCTTCTCGGCCTTAGGGAAGCGCGGGTTGTCGAGGAAGACTCGGCTGCTGCTGACGGTGGACTTCCACACCGGCAGATGGCAGGGGTGGTGGGTGGCCTGCGGGCAGCGTGCGGAGTCACACAGCCCGCCCAGAGGCTTCGCCGCGTCCGGGGTGCCCGCCAGCTTCAGGCACAGGGCCTTGTGCGGGTCCCGGAACCAGCAGTAGTTCGCGGTCTGCAGATGCAGGTGCTTGGACTGTTGCCGCAGCAGGTTCTCCAGCCGCCGCTCGGCCTCCATCACCGCAGCAGTGCCTGGCTCGTGGTCCTTGAGCGAGACGTCGATGTGCTCGAACGCCTTGATCAGCTCACGGGCCCCGGGGCCCGCCGGCATGCGGCCCGCGCGGTAGTCCTCGAATGCCTCCTTCGTGAGCTTCAGGTGGTGCTTGTCCTGCTCCCGCTCCACCTCGGCCAGCAGGTTGCCCTGGGAGCCGCCGGGCCTCATCGCATAGCCCTCGGTGGTGACCACGGAAACGTGCTTGAGGTGGATCTTCGCGGCCAGCAGCCCGCCGGGGCGGTGGGCCAGCGACAGAGCGAGCGTTCGCCGCAGCATCCGTCCGTTCACGGGCCCGGCCGGGATCGGCGCCAGGCCGAGCCGCTGGCCGGCGGGGCTGTTGACCCACTCCCGCAGTCTCTTGTGCAGGAAGTCCATGGGCGAGCGGGCGAAGGCCCGCTCGCCGTCCCGAGCCTGGTTGAGGCGGGCGGCGAGCTTCACCGCCCGCCAGGCCGGTTCCAGCACCACCCATTCCTCGGCGACGCCGCCGAACTCCTGCCCCTTGATCAGCTTGCTGCCCAGCTTGAAGCGCTGGGTGCCGCCGGAGACGGTGACAGGCGGCTGCGGGGAGTCGGCGATCATCTCGTCCAGTTCACCGGCCCGCATGCCGCTCAAGGCCGCGACCAGGACCCGGCAGGCTGCCAGCAGAACGATCTGCAGGCTTCGCAGCTCGTCCCCGGTCAGAGGCAGAGTCCACGGTGCCAGCTGCTGCGGGTCGTCGGCGCGGGGCACCCGGGAGGCGTCCCGGCCGAACATGCCCACGACCCCCACCTCGGCCACCACAGGCTCCAGGAAAGGGCGGAGATCCTCGACCAGGTGGTCCGCGACCCTCGCATATCTGGAGCCGGTCGCCTGGCCGAAGAACTCGCCGACATCGACGTGCAGCAGCGGATCGTCGGGCCGCCAACCTCGTTTGACGCGCCGCGTGACCTGCCGGGCGTCGATCGCCAGCAGCGGCACCCGCTTGCGGACATGCCAGTTGGCGGCGGCCGTGACGGCTCCCCGGTGCTTCGCCGTGACGGCCCTCGGATTCTGCCCGCCCCTGTTCGCCCGGAAATCCAGCATGCGCTCGAACTCCTCGGCCACCAGCGGCCCGAGCGTCTCCACCAGATACAGAGCCGCGGCCACCGTGGGCTGGAACACCTCCTCCGCCACCGGCGGGGTCGAGGACATGGCATAGGTCTCCCAGCCCGCGACCTCGCTGACCGTGTGCCCTTCCCACGGCGTGAAGCCGGGCCGGTAGGCGTCCACCGTGAATAGCTCGCGGTAGGTGGCCAGGTCCACGACCGGCCGCAGGATCGTCAGCAGGGTGCCCGGTGTGATCGGCCCGCTGCCCTGCCGGCGCTTGCGGGTACGGTGCGATCGGAACTCTCGGTACACCTCGCAGTGCTCCTGCATCACCTCACTCAGCGACGACATTCCCTGCTCGGTCACGAAGTTCATCCACCGCACCAGCTGCACGCAGAAGTTGAACGCCGACTCCGGCTTGTACGGCTCCCGCCGTGCCTCCGGCAGAGCCAGGACACGCTCATGGTCCGGTACGACCAGCGCGAACACGTACTCCTTGGCGGTCAACCGCAGGGCCGGGTTGGTGATGCCGGTGAAGTCCAGGCGCTTGACGTTGCTCCGCACCCCCTTGGGGAACTTCACTGCCGACAGGTCCCAGAAGTCCTCGTCGAACACGGGACGCGGACCGTCCGGCCACATGTCCCATCCGGCCTGGCGGCACACCTCCAGACCCGCGAAGGGGGACTTCAGAGCCCACTCACATGGGATGGGACCGGCGGGGCTCTCGACGACCAGGGCGGTAGCGCGGGTCACTGGGTTCCTTCCTCGGGTCGAAGCGGCAGCTCGGAGTCGATGTCGTCCACCTCGCCGGCCGCCTTCTGGAGCAGGCGGTCGTCGAAGCGAGGCAGGATGTCGTGGTCGAGGCGGTCGGCGTAGGGGCCGAACACCGCGAGGAACTGCTGCACGGTGAGCTGCCGCGACTGACGGGCGAAATAGGCCTTCAGCCGCAGCAGGTTGGGCGCATGCCGGGGCGTGAAGACCGCCAGCGGGCACAGCAGGCACACCCACGGCCGGGCAGGGCACGGCTTGCCCTTGGGGCCGTAGAGTCCGGCAAGCTGGTTGGCGCATGCCGCGGTGAACACGTCCATCTCGCCGCCCAGCAGATCAGTCATGGCCTCGGCGTCCAGGCCAAGGCGGGCCGCCTGCTCGGGCTGCTCGGTGACGAACTCGGCGGCATCCTCGTCGCTCAACACGATGGGCGGGCGACTGCGCCGAAGGATGTCGGCCTGGGCGTCCTCGATGATGGCCTCCACCGACTCGGCCTGGGCTGGCGTCGTGGTCGAGACGTAGTGGCTGCCCTCCACCGCGGCCGTGTGATTCGGGTCGATCTTCGTACGGCCGGTCCAGCCCCGCCGCGCCAGCACGTTGTGGTACGTCGTGCGGATCCGCGCCGAGTGCAACAGCAGCGGCTCTCCCGCGTCCGTACGCAGATTCAGCTCCCTCGCCAGCTGGCGCCGGGCCTTGTTCCCGCTCTTGGGGGCGATCCGGGTGGACAGCGCCGACAGCTGGGACTTCGCGCCGTCCGTGTTGCGGTACTCGGTGTCCAGGAAGACGAACAAGTCGCCGGCTATCGACTCCGGAGCCAGCCGCCGCACCGGCTCCGACAGCTCCAGCCACCGCTCCAACAGCCGCACCGCCCGAGCAGGAAGGTTCACCGACTCCGGGCCGCGGCGCCCCTTGACGTAGTCCATGAGCACCGTGCGGTCCCCGGTCCACGTGAAGTCGTCAAGCCCCAGATCCCGGATCCCGTCCGGAACGACGCCGCTGTAGACGCCGAACAACAGACGCATGGCCGTCGCCACCTGCACCGGCGGATACATCGCACTGCGCACGTCCCGGTACTGGCCGCCGATGCCGTCGCGGAAGTAGTCCACGGTCAGCCCCATCGCCCTGGTGGCGTCCCTGACCTTCAGCGGCCCGTGCTCACGCAGCAGCCACGCGAAGTTCTGCCGGTTCCGGCCGAGGTCGGAGCTGTCAGGGCCCAGCGCGGCCAACTCCAGGACCTCGCGCTGACGGGCCATGACCTGCTGCAGATAGCCCCGCAGCCCGGCCTCGATCTGCCGCCACTCGCCGTCCGTGTACGGCTTCAACGGCTTGCCTCGAGGGCGGCCCTTGACCGCCTTCCCCTCCAGGTAGGCCCGAATGCCGGCGTCCACGCGGTCCCCGCAGCCGACCAGCAGGCGCCGGGTGTGGAAGACGCGCCTGCCGCCGACGGACATCCAGTACGACAGGACGTGGCTCGTGCGCAGATCCGCCAGACTCCCGTCAAAGCCCAGCGCAGCCAGCTCCGCGACCATCCGCCGGATCGTCGACGTGTACGTCACCGCGCTCTGCAGCGCGGCGATACGGCCCAGCGGGTGCACCATCTGGACCAGGCCGTGGGCGAGGTCCTCCGCCAGCTTCGCGTTGGCTGTGGAACTCAAGTCCCCCGTCCAGGCCGTGCCGTTGGGGAACGTGAACTCGATGCGCAGCGGGTCGTGTTCGACACGGGTCACCACGCGGCACCCTCCTCGTCGTCGAACTCGGCGTCCGCTTCGGCAGCGGACTGACCGCTGTACTTGCCCGCCTCGTCGTAGAGCTCGCGGTAGATCCGCTGCACGTCCAAGCGCTGGATGTAAATTTCCGTGGTGGTCACGCTGGAATGCCCAAGCAAATCCCGCAGCACCATCAGAGGGTCCGTCTTCGTCAGATACAGCGACAGCGCGGCGTCCTCACTGGTGTCCGCCACGAGTGCAGCCGCCCGCTGGTAGTGGCCCTTGACCAGCCTCTCCAGCGTCGCCATCGCAAATGTGTGGCGCAGGACATGGGGGCCGACCGTCGGGAACCGCGGCTCGAAATCCCGCCGTATGCGCTCCGAGGTCCGGCGGAAGACAGTCGCCCAGTCGGTGAACGGCGTCCCGTCCGATTGCACCGCGATGATCGCGGGCGTGCCCTCCGGCGTCACCAGCCGCAGCCGCTCGTTCAACGTCAGCTTGCGCCAGGAGACCCGGCGGCCGTTGACCTTCCCGCCCTCCCAGTCCGGCTCAGTGATCACCAAAGGCTCACCCAGGCGCGGATCAGGCCGGTAACGGCGGCCCTCCGTCAGCATCGCGCGGTCCAACTCGATGTACTGGTGCACATCGGCAAGGACTTCGTGACTCGCCCACGTCTGGCGGGCCTTCCTGCCCTTCGTGATCTGCGCGGACAGCGGGAACCGGACCGGAACTGCGCTGCTGCGGGCAGGCAGAGCAGGCAGCTCGTACGTCAGCAGGTGCGTAAACTCCTGTGCCCGCAGACCGCTGGACGTCACGAGCGACCCCATGGCGGCGTTGCGCCCCAGGTGACGGCCGCGGAACGAGTCCGGCTCCCCGTCCGGGCGCAGGCCGGCCAGCGCCCGCAGGAACAGCGCAAGGAAGTCGCTCTCCAGATACTTCACCGTGACATGCGGCTTCGCCCGCCGCACCGTAGCCGTGTTCCGCCGCGCGAGCTGCACGCCGGCCTCGGTGTACCGCCGGACCATCTGGTAAGTGAACGGCACAGCGGAACAGAGGCCCTCGTCATCGGCCCACGCGTAGAAGCGCGCCACGGTGTTGATGTTCTGGTCCCACGTGCCCTCGTCCCAGCGAGCCTCTAACGGCCCCCCGAACCGGTGCTCCGAGAACGCACTCAAAGCGTCCCGCAAGGGCTGCCGCTCGCCGAATGGATCCACGCCGATCCTGGCCAGGAACTCCAGCCAGCACCGCAGAGCCTGCGCGTAGTTCTTCCAAGTCTTTTGAGATCGCGCCCCGTTGAGTGGGAGTTCGCGCAGCCAGCGGTTCGCCGCCACCGTGGGCCGGGGTACGCCGTCGTCCTCGAAGGACAAGTCCTCGTCGATCAGAACCGGCATGCCTTCGGGGATCAATGGCTGACGCTCAAGCCCCCAGCTCTCCCAGCCCGCTCGGCTGTAGAAGATCAGATGCATGGCATGCACGGTATGAATGAGACTCAAGACAGTGCAAGAGACTTTCGCAGCCTCTCCGGTCTCGAACTACCTCAAAGAGACACAAGAACTAAGCAAGGACTACCTCCGAGTACGCGATGGGGATCATCGCGGCGGTGGCGTTCGCCGCGGTGCTCTACAAGGTGCTGACGAGCGGACAGGTCAGCGGGGAGTTGCAGGACATCGTGGGACGGGCGCTCGATGTCCGGATGTGAAGGGACCGGAGGGCGGCCGACGGGCGCGGCGTCAGCGGCCGGCGTCGAGAGGGGCCGGCGTTCGCGGCCGGGGCTCAAGGGCGGCCCGAGAGGGCGCATGTCCTCACCGGCGTTCCTGGACGGTTCGGGCGGTCACCGGCCCCGGGGGCGGGACCGGGGGTTCGTGACGGCGGAGACCGCGGTCGTGCTGCCTGCCCTCGTGCTCTTCGCGATGGCTCTCGTCTGGGCGCTGCTCGCCGCGTCCGCGCAGATCCAGTGTGTGGACGCGGCGCGGGCGGGAGCCCGTGCGGCGGCCCGCCAGGACTCGCCCGACGCGGTGGTGGCGGTGGCCCGCCGGGCGGCACCGGGCGGGGCGCGGGTGACGGTGAGCCGCGACGGCGACCTGGTGCGCGTGACGGTCGCGGCCCACCCGCCCGGCCCGGACGCCCTGACGCTCGAACTGCGGCACGAGGCAGTGGCGTTGGCCGAGGAGACGGTGGGGGTGGCGGGGTGAGGGGGGTGGGACGCGGTGCGGTGGCGGGCCGGTTCCGCCGGCGCTTCTTCCCCGGGCGGTCCGACCGAGGTTCCGCTTCCGTCTGGGTGGTGGGTGCGATCGCCGTCCTGTGCGTCGTCTTCGGAGCGGTACTGGCCATGGGGCAGGCGATCGTGACCCGTCATCGCACGGCCGCCGCGGCGGACCTCGCGGCGCTCGCGGCGGCGGACCACTGGATGAACGGCGGCACCTCCGCCTGCGCCGACGCGGAGCGCATCGCCCGGGCTCAGGGCGCCCGTCTGGTGCGGTGCGCCCTCGTGGGCGAGGTGTCGGACGTCACGGCGGCCTCGGGCGGAGGGTTCCTGGCCGCGGAAGTCCGGTCTAGAGCGGGGCCTGCGGGTCTCCCCGCTCCTCCGGGTCCCCCAGACCCACCGGGGCCGACGGCCCCAGCGGGTCGGGCCGGTCCTGCGGATCCCGCGGGTCCGTCGGCGGATCCTGCGGGCCCTGCCGGTCCTGGTCCGGACGGGTTGGTTCGTCCGGCTCCGGCGCCCCCTGGAGCAGCACCGTGAGCAGCCGCACCGCTCCCCGCTTGTGCAGCGGCTCGTTGCCGTTGCCGCATTTGGGGGACTGGATGCAGGACGGGCAGCCGGCGTCGCACTCGCAGGACGCGATGGCCTGGCGGGTGGCGGTGAGCCAGGCGCGGGCGGTGTGGAAGGCGCGTTCCGCGAAGCCCGCCCCGCCCGGGTGACCGTCGTAGACGAAGACCGTGGGCAGGAGGGTGTCCGGGTGGAGCGGGACGGAGACACCGCCGATGTCCCAGCGGTCGCAGGTGGCGAACAGCGGCAGCATGCCGATCGACGCGTGCTCGGCGGCGTGCAGGGCGCCGCCGAGGATCTCGGGGTTCACCCGGGCGGCGTCCAGCTGGTCCTCGGTGACCGTCCACCAGACGGCACGTGTGCGCAGCGTACGGGGAGGGAGGTCGAGTCTGGTCTCGCCGAGCACCTCACCGGTGATGAGCCGGCGTCGCAGGAAGGAGACGACCTGGTTGGTGACCTCGACGGAGCCGTAGCACAGCCGGCCGTCGCCCCAGGGCACTTCGACGTCCGTCTCCAGGACGGAGATGGACGTCGTGTCGCGGGCGACCGTCGAGTAGGGCGGAGCGGCCTCCTCGACGAGGGCAACGGAGTCTTCCAGGTCCAGTTTGCGCACCAGGTACGTGCGGCCCTGGTGGAGGTGGACGGCACCCTCGTGCACCGCGGTGTGCGCGGCGCCCTCGTCGACCGTGCCGAGGAGCCGGCCCGTCCCGGACTCCACGACCTGGACGGGGGTGCCGCCACCGCCGCGGATGTCGGTGAGGTCCGCGGCCCGCTCGCGGCGCGTCCAGTGCCAGGCCTTCGTCCGGCGGCGCAGCAGCCTCGCGGCCTCCAGCTGCGGCAGCAGGTCGGCCGCCGCGGGTCCGAAGAGCGCGAGGTCCTCGTCCGTGAGGGGTATCTCCGCGGCGGCGGCGCAGAGGTGGGGCGCCAGCACGTACGGGTTGTCGGGGTCCAGGACCGTGGACTCGACGGGCTGGTCGAAGAGAGCCTCCGGGTGGTGGACGAGGAAGGTGTCCAGCGGGTCGTCACGGGCGACCAGGATCGCCAGCGCCCCCTGCCCCGAGCGGCCCGCGCGGCCCGCCTGTTGCCACAGGGAGGCCCGGGTGCCGGGATAGCCGGCGATGAGGACGGCATCGAGACCGGAGATGTCGACGCCGAGTTCGAGGGCGGTGGTGGCGGCGAGGCCGAGGAGTTCGCCGGAGTGGAGGGCACGCTCGAGGGCGCGGCGTTCCTCGGGGAGGTAGCCGCCGCGGTACGCCGCGACACGCCGGACCAGTGAACGGTCTGTCTCGGCGAGGCGTTCCTGGGTGATGACCGCGATCAGTTCGGCGCCCCGGCGGGAGCGTACGAAGGCGACGGAGCGCACGCCCTGGAGGGTCAGGTCGGTGAGGAGGTCGGCGGTCTCGGCGGTGGCGGTACGCCGTACGGGTGCGCCCTTCTCGCCGTGCAGGTCGGTGAGCGGGGGCTCCCAGAGCGCGAACACCAGTTCTCCGCGCGGGGAGGCGTCGTCGGCGACCTCGACCACGGGAAGGCCGGTGAGGCGGCCCGCGGCGACGGAGGGCTCGGCCGCCGTCGCGGAGGCCAGCAGGAAGACGGGGGAGGAGCCGTAGCGGGCGCACAGACGGCGCAGACGGCGCAGTACCTGGGCGACGTGTGAGCCGAAGACGCCCCGGTAGGTGTGGCACTCGTCGATGACGACATAGCGCAGGGAACGCAGGAAGGAGGACCAGCGGGGGTGGGAGGGCAGTATCCCGCGGTGCAGCATGTCGGGGTTGGTCAGGACGTAGTTGGCGTACTGGCGGACCCATTCGCGTTCCTCGACCGGCGTGTCGCCGTCGTAGACCGCGGCGCGCACGGCGTTCCCGAGGGGTTGTGAAAGTTCCTTCACCGACCGGCACTGGTCGGCCGCCAGGGCCTTGGTGGGTGCCAGGTAGAGGGCGGTGGCGCCACGGCCGTTGGGAGCCTCGGAGCCGTCCAGGAGGGCGGTCAGGACCGGTGCGAGGTAGGCCAGGGACTTGCCGGAGGCCGTGCCCGTGGCGACGATCACCGACTCGCCGTCCAGGGCGTGCTCGGCGGCCCGTGCCTGGTGGGCCCACGGGTGGGTGATACCGGCGGCCTGGACGGCGGCGACGACCTCCGGGCGGATCCGGTCGGGCCAGACGGCATGCCGACCCTCTCGCGGGGGCAAGTGCTCCGTATGAGTGATGCGCGAAGCCCGGCTCGGCCCCGAGGCGAGCCGGTCCAGGACAGCGCCCGGCGAGGGGCTGGAGGCGGTGTCCGTCGGGGTGCGATCGGATCGGTGATTCTTGGCCATCGGGACCGAGTGTGTCACTGGCGTGACGGACAATGGAGCCAAGGCGTCGTGCACGCCTGCCGGTAAGTGATTGAATGCCATCGCGGCTGGCGAACCGTCCCGGGGCTGCCGAGGTGTCCCTTGGGATGACCGCTCGATTAGCAAGGTGCTGGAGGATCCGTGGACCTGTCCCTGTCGACCCGTACCGTCGGCGATCGTACGGTCGTCGAGGTCGGTGGCGAAATCGATGTATATACCGCGCCCAAGCTGCGCGAACAACTGGTCGAGCTGGTGAACGACGGCAATTTCCATCTTGTCGTCGACATGGAGGGCGTGGACTTCCTCGACTCCACCGGGCTCGGCGTGCTGGTCGGCGGTCTGAAGCGTGTGCGTGCCCACGAGGGCTCGCTGCGACTGGTCTGCAACCAGGAGCGCATTCTGAAGATCTTCCGCATCACCGGCCTCACCAAGGTGTTCCCCATCCACACCTCTGTCGAGGAAGCGGTGGCGGCCACCGACTGACCCGTCCGCGGGCCGTGTGCCACAGGACGGCAGCAGTCGCGCGCCCGCGACGGTAGAAGCAACGAGGGGGGACGGGCCTCGGCGGCCCGGCCCCCTGACAGCACGCCCGTAGTTCTTAGGGGGATGCATGGCCACCGTTGAACTCCGCTTCAGCGCGCTGCCCGAGCACGTCAGGACCGCCCGACTGGTGGCGGCAGCGGTGGCGCGCAGGGCCGGAGTGGACGAGGCCGTACTCGACGAGGTCAGACTCGCGGTGGGCGAGGCGTGCACCCGTGCCGTCGGACTGCACCAGAGCAGCGGCACGTCGGCGCCGGTCCGGGTGTCGCTGATCGAGGACGAGAAGCAGTTCTCCATCGAGGTCGGGGACGAGGCACCGCGTGCGGCCCCGGGTGACCGGGTGCCGGGCACCCGGGGTGCGTCCGAGGAGCCGGACGCGGAGACCGAGGAGGACGAGATGGGCCTCGCGGTCATCAGCGGCCTGGTCGACGACTTCGAGGTGACCGCCGGTGAGAACGGCGGACTGATCAGGATGAGCTGGCCGACCACGCCGCCCGCCGCGCTCGTCCCGTAACACCCCGAAGTACCTCAAGGGCCCTGTTCAGCAGGGCCCTTTTGCGTGCGCGGAGGGAGCGGGCTCGTTTTCGTGAATTCATTCACGATCGATGACCCGATTATTGGATCACGCGTCAACGCTTTTGGACCATTACCCCTTTTGGGTTCCGCGTTCACTGTCGGATCATTTGCTGAGGGGCCTGTGAAGGCTAATTATGTTTGCCGCACACTGTTTTGATCAGGTTCCGGTACCTACAATCCGTCCACATCTTGAGCTCAGCCCAAGCGTCAAGGAGGACGAATGGCGGGGCTTTCTACCCCTCACGAGTTTGACCACCCCACAACCCTCGCAGCCGCGGTACTGACGGATGACAACCGCATCATCGTGATGGTGATCGGGGTCGTCGCGCTCGCGGCACTCGTGGTCGCCGGAATCCTGGTGCGCCAGGTCCTCGCCGCCGGCGAGGGCACCGACAGCATGAAGGAGATCGCGACCGCGATCCAGGAGGGCGCGAATGCCTACCTGGGGCGGCAGATGAGGACCCTCGGCGTATTCGCCGCCGTGGTGTTCTTCCTGCTCATGCTGCTGCCCGCGGACGACTGGAATCAACGGGCCGGCCGGTCGATCTTCTTCCTGATCGGCGCGGTGTTCTCGGCGACCACCGGCTATATCGGTATGTGGCTCGCCGTACGGAGCAATGTCCGTGTGGCCGCCGCGGCACGGGAAGCGACTCCGGCGGAGGGTGAGCCCGAAAAGGATCTCACCGCCGTTTCGCACAAAGCCATGAAGATCGCTTTCCGCACGGGCGGCGTCGTCGGCATGTTCACGGTGGGGCTCGGTCTGCTGGGCGCCTCCTGCGTGGTGCTGGTGTACGCGGCCGACGCGCCGAAGGTCCTGGAGGGCTTCGGCCTCGGTGCCGCGCTGATCGCGATGTTCATGCGTGTCGGCGGCGGCATCTTCACCAAGGCCGCGGACGTCGGCGCCGACCTGGTCGGCAAGGTCGAGAAGGGCATTCCGGAGGACGATCCGCGCAATGCCGCGACCATCGCCGACAACGTGGGCGACAACGTCGGCGACTGCGCCGGGATGGCCGCCGACCTCTTCGAGTCGTACGCGGTGACGCTGGTCGCCGCGCTGATCCTCGGGAAGGCCGCGTTCGGCGACGCCGGGCTCGCGTTCCCGCTGATCGTTCCGGCGATCGGGGTCCTCACGGCGATGATCGGCATCTTCGCGGTCGCGCCACGCCGGGCGGACCGCAGCGGGATGAGCGCCATCAACCGCGGCTTCTTCATCTCCGCGGCGATCTCGCTGGTGCTGGTGGCGGTGGCCGTCTTCACTTATCTGCCGTCCTCGTACGCCGATCTGGACGGTGTCACCGATTCGGCCATCCAGGCCAAGGGCGGCGACCCGCGGATCCTCGCCATTCTCGCCGTCGCGATCGGCATCGTGCTGGCCGCGCTGATCCAGCAGCTGACCGGCTACTTCACCGAGACGACCCGCCGGCCCGTGCGGGACATCGGCAAGAGCTCGCTCACCGGCGCGGCCACCGTCGTCCTCGCCGGTATCTCCATCGGTCTCGAATCGGCCGTCTACACCGCTCTGTTGATCGGCCTCGGCGTGTACGGGGCGTTCCTCCTCGGCGGTACGTCGATCATGCTGGCGCTCTTCGCGGTGGCGCTGGCCGGCACCGGGCTGCTCACCACGGTCGGGGTGATCGTGGCCATGGACACCTTCGGTCCCGTGTCCGACAACGCGCAGGGCATCGCCGAGATGTCCGGCGACGTCGAGGGCGCGGGCGCCCAGGTGCTCACCGACCTGGACGCGGTGGGCAACACCACCAAGGCCATCACCAAGGGCATCGCCATCGCCACGGCCGTCCTCGCGGCCTCGGCCCTCTTCGGCTCGTACCGTGACGCGATCACCACGGCCGCGGGAGAGGTGGGCGAGAAGGTCTCCGGCAGGGGCGCCCCGCTGAACCTGATGATGGACATCTCACAGCCCAACAACCTGGTCGGCCTCATCGCGGGCGCCGCGGTTGTCTTCCTCTTCTCGGGGCTGGCGATCAACGCGGTGTCCCGGTCCGCCGGGGCCGTGGTCTACGAGGTGCGGCGGCAGTTCCGCGAGCACCCCGGGATCATGGACTACAGCGAGAAGCCGGAGTACGGGCGCGTCGTCGACATCTGCACCAAGGACGCGCTGCGCGAACTCGCCACGCCCGGCCTGCTCGCCGTACTGACGCCGATCGCGATCGGGTTCACGCTCGGGGTCGGCGCGCTCGGCTCGTTCCTGGCGGGCGCGATCGGCACCGGCACGCTGATGGCGGTCTTCCTCGCCAACTCGGGAGGCGCGTGGGACAACGCCAAGAAGCTCGTCGAGGACGGCCACCACGGCGGCAAGGGCAGTGAGGCGCATGCCGCGACGGTGATCGGGGACACGGTCGGCGACCCCTTCAAGGACACCGCCGGTCCCGCGATCAACCCGCTGCTGAAGGTGATGAACCTGGTGGCGCTCCTGATCGCGCCCGCGGTCGTCAAGTTCTCGTACGGCGACGACAAGAACGTCGGGCTGCGCGTGCTGATCGCGGCGCTGTCGTTCCTCGTGATCGTGGGTGCCGTCTACATCTCCAAGCGGCGCGGCATCGCCATGGGCGACGAGGACGGCGACGCGGACAGGTCGGCCAAGTCACCCGATCCGGCGGTGGTTTCTTAGCTTCGGCGACCTCTGCCCGGCCGGGTATCGGCCAACGGGCGGGCGGACGGCGCGCATTGACGTGCCGTCCGCCCGCTCGTTGCTTTTCACGGTCTCTTAGGGAGGGTTGTCTCCCTGGTGGAAAA
>NZ_JBWKDS010000015.1:68092-133690 GCF_056435845.1 Streptomyces sp. NPDC043867
TGTGGGCGGCGGAGCCGGCCGGCGCGGAGCAAGGGGGGTGGTCCCCCCCCCCCCCCCCCCCCCCCCCCCCCCCCCCCGCTCCTGTTCACGCTCTCTCCGTGAGCCTTGTCTCCCTGGTGCAAATGGCGCAATAACGGATAAAGCCGACGTTCGGCATGCGGTTGTCCCCCACTTGGCGTGTATGTTCCGGGGCCGAGAGCCATGGAAGGGACCAATCCGGTGAACAAGAAGCTCGCGGCCGCGGTGTCCGGCGGTGCGGTACTGGTGATGGCGCTGTCGGGATGCAGCAGCAGCAGCGACGACGGCAACGAGAAGCTGGACGCGTGGGCCAAGCAGGTATGTGACGCGGTGAAGCCGCAGGCGAAGAAGATCGAGGCGGCCAACGCCGCGATCCAGAAGGAGACGTCGGACAACAGCACGCCCAAGGCGGTCCAGTCGACCGACTCGCAGGCGTTCCAGGACATGTCCGACGCCTACAAGGCGATCGGCGCCGCCGTGAAGAAGGCCGGGGCGCCGAATGTCGACGGTGGCCAGAAGAAGCAGACCGACGCGGTCAAGGAACTCGACGACATCTCCTCGTCGTACGCCGATCTGCGTAAGCAGGTCGACGGGCTCAACACCAAGGACCAGGCGAAGTTCGCCGACGGCCTCAAGGATGTCGCCACCGAACTCGACAAGCTGAGCCAGAGCGGTAACGACGCGCTGAAGAAGCTCGAGGAGGGTGACGTGGGCCAGGCCATGGCCCAGCAGGCGAGCTGCAAGAGCGCGTCCGGCTCTCCCGAGGTCACCAAGGGCTGAGCCGGCCGGGCGGCCCCGCCCCGCGGTGTCGGCGGCGGGGCCGGTCTCCCGTGCCCGGGAGTGGCGCTGACGGTCAGCCGCGCCTGGCGGTGGCTCCCGCGCTTTTGCGTGCCCGGGGGCGGGCTCTGACGCTCAGCCGCGTCCGGGGCGGCCCTGACGGTGCTGGGCCCGCGTGGGCGGCCTGGCGGTCTGGTGGCGCCCGGTGCGCGGAACACCGGTGCGTGGGGGTGATGGCGGCCTTGGCGGAGCCGGAGCCCGGTGCGTGGGCGTGGTGGCGGTCGTACGGCGCTGGGTGCGCGGTGCGCGGTGCGCGGGGGTGGTGGCGGGCGTACGGTGCCCGGTCGCGCGGTCGTCGCGGCGCCCTGCGGGTCACAATGGGGTGGTGAGCCACACCAGCCTGTCACCGTTGCCCTCGTCCGACCGTCCCGACGTCGCCGCGCGGCTGCGGGACGCCCTGCTCGGCGCGTCCTACACCGCCGACGGGATGCTCGATCTGCTCGGCGCCCCCGCGTACGCGGCGCTGGCGCGCAGCGAGACCGTGCCCGCGCTCCGGGCGACCCGCGGGGACACCCCGCTGGAGACCCTTGTACGCCTGTTCCTGCTGCAGCAGCCGGTGCCGCACGCGCGCGTGGCGGACGTGCTGCCCGTCGCCGACTGCCTGGACGGCGGATGGCTGACCTCGGTGGGCGGGGACGAGGTCGCCGCGACCGTGGACATCAGGCCGTACGGCGGGACGGACGGCGAGGACTGGTTCATCGTGTCCGACCTCGGGTGCGCGGTCGGCGGGGCCGGCGGCATCGGCAGCCGGGAGGAAGGTGTCGTCCTCGGCGTCGGCGGGGCGTCCACGACGCTCGCCGGCATCACCGTGCGCACGCCCGTCGCCTCCGCGCTCGACCTCGGCACCGGCTCCGGGATCCAGGCGCTGCACACCGCCCAGCACGCGACGCGCGTGACGGCGACCGACGTCAACCCCCGCGCCCTGCACATCACCGCACTCACCCTGGCGCTCTCCGGCGCCCCGGCGGCCGATCTGCGGGAGGGCTCCCTCTTCGAGCCGGTCGCCGACGAGAAGTACGACCTGATCGTGTCGAACCCGCCCTTCGTGATCTCGCCCGGCGCCCGGCTCACGTACCGGGACGGGGGGATGGGCGGGGATGATCTCTGTCGCACGCTCGTTCAGCAGGCGGGGGAGCGGCTGAACGAAGGGGGGTACGCGCAGTTTCTCGCCAACTGGCAACACGTGGAGGGGGAGGACTGGCAGGACCGGCTCCGCTCGTGGGTGCCGCGCGGCTGCGACGCGTGGATCGTGCAGCGCGAGGTGCAGGACGTCATGCAGTACGCGGAGTTGTGGCTGCGGGACGCGGGCGACCACCGCAGCGACCCCGCCGAGTACCAGACGCGGTACGACGCCTGGCTCGACGAGTTCGAGGCGCGCAAGGTGAAGGCCGTCGGCTTCGGCTGGATCAGCCTCCGCAGGACCGGCGCTGCGGAGCCTTCGGTCACGGTCGAGGAATGGCCGCATTCGGTCGAACAGCCGCTCGGTGACGCCGTGCGCGCGCACTTCGACCGCGTCGGCTATCTGCGGGAGCACGACGACGCGGCCCTGCTCTCCGGCCACTTCAGGCTCGTGGCCGAGGTCGTCCAGGAGCAGGTCGGGCTGCCCGGTGCGGAGGACCCCGAGCACGTGGTGCTGCGTCAGCACCGCGGTATGCGCCGGGCGACCAAGGTGGACACCGTCGGCGCGGGCTTCGCGGGCGTCTGCGACGGCACGCTGAGCGCGGGGCGGATCCTGGACGCCATCGCGCAACTCGTCGGCGAGGACCCCGTCCTGCTGCGCGACCGCACACCCGAGCAGATCCGGCTGCTGGTGGAACAGGGGTTCATCGAGCCGGTGAGGTGACACCGCGCGGGACACGGCTGCCGGGGCCGGGGCCGGGGGTGCCGTCGGGTAGCGCGTTGCCCCCGTGAGTCGGGGGGCGCCGCCGGGTTGGCGCGCGGCCCCCTGGGTCGGGAGCGCCGTCGGGTAGGCGGGCCCCCTCGGCCGTCCTGCGGAGGCTGCGTGGGACGGGCCTGCGTACGACGGGGCCTGTACAAGGAGGCCGCCGTCGGGAGCCGCAGGCGAGACGGGGCAAGGGGTCGGCGAAACGACGACTTCGCCACACCACGTCGTCGGCGCGGCCCCCGCCCACGCGGCGGCGGCGGACCCGCAGGGTGGCAGCGCGCACGCTCCGCCGGGCGCTCACAGGGGACGGCCGCTCCGCGTTCACCGTGGGTTCGTCCGGCCGCTTCCGGGCCGTGCCAGTCTCCGCACCCTGGGACGGCGGGACGGAAGGGTGAAGCCATGGAAAGCGGGCCGGCGATCTTCGCGGGAGCGGCGTTCACCCTGTTCGGAGGGGCACTGCTGGCGTGGACCGCGATGCGGCTGCGGCACCGCGAGCCCGTCGCCCTCGGTGTGAACCCCGTCGCATCGGCGACGCTCGCGGGCCTCGCCTCGGCCGGCGCCCTGGTGCTCGGCGTCTGGTGCTTCACGCGCGCGTAGGGAGGGGGTCGCCGGTCTCCGGGCGGACGACGTCCGGTAATTGAGAGGTCACGCTCCGGATAGGGGTGAAACAGCCGGTGGCCACTCCGGGCGGCAGGAATGGCGGTAGTCGGGTTACCGTTCGAGTGGCCGTTGCGGGCTTTTCCCGTTTGACACGGGGGCGGGATGTACCGTCACACTCCGCAGCGTCAGCACGACACGACCCCCGGGAGCAAGACCTGGGGAGACCCCCCTCGTCGATCCGGAGAGAAGAGCGAAGTTGTCCCCGACCAGCGACACCGCACACGGCGGCCGCCGACTCGTCATCGTCGAGTCGCCTGCCAAGGCGAAGACGATCAAGGGCTACCTCGGCCCCGGCTACGTCGTCGAAGCGAGCGTCGGGCACATCCGCGACCTCCCGAACGGCGCCGCCGAGGTGCCCGAGAAGTACACCGGCGAGGTGCGCCGCCTCGGCGTTGACGTCGAACACGACTTCCAGCCGATCTACGTCGTCAACGCTGACAAGAAGGCCCAGGTCAAGAAGCTCAAGGACCTGCTGAAGGACTCCGACGAACTCTTCCTGGCCACCGATGAGGACCGCGAGGGCGAAGCCATCGCGTGGCACCTCCTCGAGGTCCTGAAGCCCAAGGTCCCCGTCCACCGGATGGTCTTCCACGAGATCACCAAGGACGCCATCCGCGCCGCCGTCGCCAACCCGCGCGAGCTCAACAAGCGCATGGTCGACGCCCAGGAGACCCGCCGCATCCTCGACCGCCTCTACGGCTACGAGGTCTCGCCGGTCCTGTGGAAGAAGGTCATGCCGCGCCTGTCGGCCGGCCGTGTCCAGTCCGTGGCGACCCGCCTCGTCGTCGAGCGTGAGCGCGAGCGCATCGCCTTCCGCTCCGCCGAGTACTGGGACCTCACCGGCACCTTCAATACGGGCCGCGCGGGCGACGCGTCGGACCCGTCGGCGCTGGTCGCCAGGCTCACGGCGGTCGACGGCAAGCGTGTCGCCCAGGGCCGCGACTTCGACTCGCTCGGGCAGATCAAGGGCCCGAACACGCTTCACCTGGACGAGACGAACGCCCGCGCGCTCGCCACCGCCCTCGGGGACACGGACTTCGCCGTCCGCTCGGTCGAGTCCAAGCCGTACCGCCGCTCGCCGTACGCCCCGTTCCGTACGACGACGCTCCAGCAGGAGGCCTCGCGCAAGCTCGGCTTCGGCGCGAAGGCCACCATGCAGGTGGCGCAGAAGCTGTACGAGAACGGCTTCATCACCTACATGCGTACGGACTCCACCACGCTGTCGGACACGGCGGTCGGCGCCGCCCGTGCCCAGGTCACGCAGCTGTACGGGGCCGACTACCTGCCGGCCCAGCCGCGCACGTACGCCGGGAAGGTCAAGAACGCGCAGGAGGCGCACGAGGCGATCCGCCCCTCGGGTGATCGTTTCCGCACCCCGGCCGAGACGGGTCTGACCGGCGACCAGTTCAAGCTGTACGAGCTGATCTGGAAGCGGACCGTCGCCTCCCAGATGAAGGACGCGGTCGGCAACTCCGTCACCGTCAAGATCGCGGGCCGTGCCTCCGACGGCCGCGACGCCGAGTTCAGCGCGTCCGGCAAGACGATCACCTTCCACGGCTTCCTCAAGGCGTACGTCGAAGGCGCCGACGACCCGAACGCCGAGCTGGACGACCGCGAGCGCCGGCTGCCCCAGGTGAGCGAGGGCGACCCGCTCTCCGCCGAGGAGATCTCGGTCGACGGCCACGCCACCAAGCCCCCGGCCCGCTACACCGAGGCCAGCCTGGTCAAGGAGCTCGAGGAGCGCGAGATCGGCCGCCCGTCGACGTACGCGTCGATCATCGGCACGATCCTCGACCGCGGATACGTCTTCAAGAAGGGCACGGCTCTCGTCCCGTCCTTCCTCTCCTTCGCCGTGGTCAACCTCCTGGAGAAGCACTTCGGGCGGCTCGTCGACTACGACTTCACCGCCAAGATGGAGGACGACCTCGACCGCATCGCGCGGGGCGAGGCGCAGTCCGTGCCGTGGCTGAAGCGGTTCTACTTCGGCGAGGGCGAGGCGAGCGGTGCCGCCGAGGCGGGCAACGGCGACGGCGACCACCTCGGCGGTCTCAAGGAACTCGTCACCGACCTGGGCGCCATCGACGCCCGCGAGGTGTCGTCCTTCCCGGTCGGCAACGACATCGTGCTGCGCGTCGGCCGCTACGGCCCCTACGTCGAGCGCGGCGAGAAGGACTCCGAGAACCACCAGCGCGCGGACGTCGCCGAGGACCTCGCCCCGGACGAACTGGACGTCGCGTACGCGGAGGAGCTGCTGGCCAAGCCCAGCGGCGACTTCGAGCTCGGCGCCGACCCGGCGACCGGCCACCAGATCATCGCCAGGGACGGCCGCTACGGCCCGTACGTCACCGAGGTGCTCCCCGAGGGCACCCCGAAGACCGGCAAGAACGCCGTCAAGCCGCGTACGGCGTCGCTGTTCAAGACGATGTCGCCCGACACGGTGACGCTCGACGACGCCCTCAGGCTGATGTCGCTGCCGCGAGTCGTCGGCAAGGACGCCGAGGGCGTGGAGATCACCGCGCAGAACGGCCGCTATGGGCCGTATCTGAAGAAGGGCACGGACTCGCGGTCGCTGACCGCCGAGGAGCAGCTCTTCACCATCACGCTGGAAGAGGCGCTCGCGATCTACGCGCAGCCCAAGCAGCGTGGACGCGCCGCCGCCAAGCCGCCGCTGAAGGAGCTGGGCGAGGACCCGGTCAGCCAGAAGCCGGTCGTGGTCAAGGACGGTCGCTTCGGCCCGTACGTCACCGACGGCGAGACCAACGCGACCCTGCGGTCCGGCGACAGCGTCGAGGAGATCACCCCGGAGCGCGGCTTCGAGCTGCTCGCCGAGAAGCGCGCCAAGGGCCCGGTCAAGAAGACCGCCAAGAAGGCACCGGCCAAGAAGGCGGCCACCAAGAAGGCGCCGGCCAAGAAGACGGCCGCGAAGAAGACGACGGCGTCGAAGGCACCCGCCAAGAAGGCACCTGCCAAGAAGGCCGCCGCCGAGAAGACGACCGCCTCGGAGAGCTGACTCCCGCGGAGGACTTCCGGGGGCCTTCTCCGGGAGGCCTCTGCCGGACGCCTCTGTCGCAGGGCCTTTTCGAAGGTCTGCACGGATCCCTCAGCTCGGCTCCCTGAAGCCCACGCGGGCTCTCTTCTGCCCGCCCTCGCGCGCCCCCACACCTCCAGATGTGGGGGCGCTCGTATGTTCGGCCGCCCCTTCGGGGAGCCGGTCCCCTCCGGATAGGCTGTCAGGATGACGCGAGCCGAGCAGCCAACGGCCCACCACCGGGCCCCCGACGACGCCCTGGTCGCAGATTCCCGGGAGCGTGCCGTCCGCGCACTCCTGCGCCGACCGCAGCTGAAACGCCTGTGGAGCGCGCAGCTGGTGGGCGGAGTCGGCGATGCCCTGGCCCTGCTGGTCCTGGTCCTCCTCGTCCTCCAGGCGGCCATCGCCGATGGCTCCTTCGGCGGCGGCTATCGCGGGGTGAGCCTCGCCGTGGCGGCCGTCTTCGGGGCACGCGTCCTCGCGACGCTGCTCTTCGGGGCGGTACTCCTCGGCCCGCTCAGCTCACTGACCTCCCATGAGGGGCCTCTCGACCGCCGCTGGACCATGATCGGGGCGGACGCCGTACGCGCCGCCCTTTTGATCGTCGCGCCGCTGTGGATCGACTGGACCCCGGACGACGCGCTGGCCGTCCTCCTGGTGACCGCCTTCGTGACCGGCGTCGCCGAGCGCTTCTGGACCGTGTGCCGCGAGAGCGCGGCGCCCGCGCTGCTGCCCGCGCCGCCCCTGGAGGGCGCGACGGTGCGCCCGCTGCCGGACCACATGGCCACACTGCGGCGCCTGTCGCTGCGTACGGCCTTCGTGTCGGTGCCGCTCGCGGCCGCCGCACTCGTCGTCGTGTCGCTGCTGAACAACCTGCTCGGCGCCGGGCTCGACTGGTTCGAGCAGCACCAGGCGGCCCTCGCCTCGTACGTCGCCGCCGGTCTGTTCGCCGCCTCCCTCACCGTGCTCATCTCCCTGGAACTGCCCGGCACCCGCACCCCCCGCGCCCGCTCGCCCCTGGAGGGGCTGCGCCGTCCCAAGACCGGCACGGGCGTCGACAAGGGCCGTACGGGGGCCATACCGCTGCTCGTGCCGGCCTGCGCCGCCGTCGCCGGGGCCGTCGCGGCCGCCGTCGCCGTCTTCGTGCTGCATGCCAAGGACCTCGGCGGCGGCCCGGTGACGTACGGGCTGCTGGTGCTCGTGCTGACCGGCGGTGTCGTGATCGGCATCCGTACGGCGCCGTCCCTGCTGCCCTCGCTGTCGCGGCGCCGGCTGCTCGCGCTGGCCATCGCCTTCACGGGCGTCGCCCTGCTCACCGCCGGACTCGTCCCGGACGTTACGACGGTGCTGCTGATAGTCGCTTTCGCGGGGGTCGGCGCTGGTGTCGCCGCCAACACCGGGCACACGCTGCTCGACCAGGAGACCGAGGAGTACCGCCGGCCGCGGACGACCGAGCACCTGCACGCGGTCGTAAGGGTGTTCGTGGCGCTCGGTGTGCTGGTGGCGCCCCTGGTCGCCGCCGCCATCGGTCCGCACCGGCTGGAGAACGGCAAGTTCGTCTTCGCGCACGGCGGTGCCGCCTTCACGCTGATGCTCGTCGGCGCCCTGCTGCTGCCGGTGGCCGCGCTGGTGCTCGCCAAGATCGACGACCGGTCCGGAGTGCCGCTGCGGCACGATCTGAGGGACGCGCTGCGCGGCGGCGACGACCCGGAGCAGGCGCCCGCCGCAGCCGGTTTCTTCATCGCCCTGGAGGGCGGCGACGGGGCCGGCAAGTCCACGCAGGCCGAGGCCCTCGCGGACTGGATCCGCGCCAAGGGACACGAGGTCGTGGTCACCCGCGAGCCCGGGGCGACGCCGGTCGGCAAGCGGCTCCGGTCGATCCTGCTCGACGTGTCCTCGGCCGGCCTCTCCAACCGCGCGGAGGCCCTGCTCTACGCGGCCGACCGCGCGGAGCACGTGGACACGGTGGTGCGCCCCGCGCTCGAACGCGGCGCCATCGTCATTTCGGACCGCTACATCGACTCCTCGGTGGCCTACCAGGGAGCCGGCCGCGACCTGTCGCCGACCGAGATCGCGCGGATCTCGCGGTGGGCGACCGACGGTCTCGTGCCGCATCTGACGGTTCTGCTGGACGTGTCTCCGGAGACGGCCCGTGAGCGGTTCACGGAGGCACCCGACCGCCTGGAGTCCGAGCCGGCCGAGTTCCACGCGCGCGTGCGGTCCGGTTTCCTCACCCTGGCCGCCGCCGACCCCGGGCGTTACCTGATCGTCGACGCCGGCCAGGAGCCCGAGGCGGTCACCACCGTCGTCCGGCACCGGCTCGACATGATGCTGCCCCTCTCCGAGGCCGAGGTGAAGGCCCAGGAGGAGGCGCGCAGGGCGGCCGAGGAGGAGGCCCGGCGCAAGGCGGAGGAAGAGGCACGCCGCAAGGCCGAGGAGGAGCGTCTGGAGCGCGAGCGCCAGGAGCAGCTCGCCAAGCTGCGTGCCGAGGAGGAGGAGCGCAAGCAGCGCGAACTGGAGGAGGCTCAGCGCCGCGAGGCCGAGCGCCAGGCCGAGGAGGCCCGGCAGCGCGCCGAGGAGGCCCGCCGCCGCGCCGAGGAGGAGCGCGTCCGCAAGCTCGCCGAGGAGCAGGCGCGAGCCGCCGAGGAGGAGCGCAGGCGCAGGCAGGCCGAGGAGGAGGCGCGGCTTCGTGCCGAGGCCGAGGCCCGGCGCCTGGAGAAGCAGCGCAAGGCCGAGGAGGCGTTGCTGCGGGCGGAACAGGCGCGACGGGCGGCGGCGGAGGCCGCGGCTGCTTCGGCGGCCGCGGTGACCGCGGCCGGGGCGCTGGAGGCGGGGCCCTCGGGCGCCGGTGCCGCGTCTGCGGCGCCTTCGGTGCCCGCTTCGACGCCTTCCACGCCGGCTGCGGACAGCCGGCAGACCGTGCCGACGCCGATCGTGACACCGACGAACGCGACGGGCGGCCCGGCGGACGAGACGGCGGTACTGCCGCCCCTGCGGGACGTCGGGGAGGGCCTCAGGTCCGGGACCTCCGGTTCAGGGACCTCCGGTTCTGGGACTTCCGGTTCTGGGACTTCCGGTTCTGGGACTTCCGGTTCCGGGAGCGGTTCCCGACGGGACGGTGGATCCCGACGCGACGGCAGTTCCCGTGGGGACGGCGGTTTCCGTGGGGACGGCGAGGAGACCGCCACGCTGCCGAAACCGCCGGTACCGCCGACGGCGGCCGACGAGACGGCGGTGCTGCCGCCGGTTCCTTCGACGGCAGCGGACGAGACGGCGGTGCTGCCCCCGGTGACGCCTGGTTCGTCGGACGAGACGGCCGTGCTGCCTCCGGTGCGTGCGGACCGTCCTGCCGACGAGACGGAGGTGCTGCCGCCCGTACCTGACGCGGGCGAGGCCCCGGCACGCGGCGGGGCAACGGGCGGGTCGACCGACCGTGTGCCGCCGGGTTTCTTCCGCGACGAGCGCCCGGCGGGCGACGAACGCCGGCGGCCCGACGGCAGGGACGCGAGCGAGGGTGGCAACGAGCGCACGCGCGAGCTGCCGCAGGTCGACGAGACGGGCACTCCGCGCCGGCGGCGCTCGGACTGGGCGGAGGAGACTCCGCTGGACGACCTCCCGAGCCTGGCGGACGAGCTGCTCGGCCCGCGCGAGGACGACGACCGGGACGAGGGGCGCGGCAGGGGCGGACGGCGTCGCTGAGCCGATCCGGCACCGGCGCCCGCACCGGCATCGACGGGCGGCACCGGCGCCGGCAGAGCGGCGGCATCGGCACCGGAGGCGATGAGCCGAGTGCCGCCGGATTCGTGATGGGGGCGGGGTGCCCGGACCGGGCGCCCCGCCCCTGGCGTTGTCGGGGCCGGCGGAGCATCGCGTCCGGCGGTGGATTCCCGGCGCCCGGCGGGATTGTCAGTGCCCTCCCGCACAATGGGACGCGGTAGGGCGAAGTGCGACGGAAGGGCGGTGCCCCATGCCCGTGTGGGACGACCTGGTGGGCCAGGAGAAGGTGAGCGTGCAGCTCGCCGGTGCCGCCCGTGACGCCGACGCGCTCGTGACGGCGATCGCCACGGACACCGCGCCCCCCGAGGCGACGAAGATGACGCACGCCTGGCTGTTCACGGGGCCACCCGGCTCGGGCCGTTCCACGGCGGCACGGGCGTTCGCCGCCGCGCTCCAGTGCGTGAGCCCCGACCGGGCCCTCGGCGGAGTCCCCGGCTGCGGTTTCTGCGACGGCTGTCATACGAGCCTGGTGGGCACGCACGCCGACGTGCAGATCGTCCGCACCGACCTGCTCTCCATCGGCGTGAAGGAGACCCGCGACCTGGTCCGCCGCGCCCAGATGTCCCCCGCGACGGGCCGCTGGCAGGTCATCGTCCTGGAAGACGCCGACCGCCTCACGGAGGGCGCGGGCAACGTCATCCTGAAGGCGGTCGAGGAGCCGGCGCCCCGCACGGTCTGGCTTCTGTGCGCCCCCTCCATCGAGGACGTCCTCCCCACCATCCGCTCCCGCTGCCGCCTCCTCACCCTGCGCACCCCCCCGGTGGACGCGGTCGCCGACATCCTCGTACGCCGCGACGGCATCGATCCGACGGTCGCCGCGGCCGTCGCCCGCGCCACCCAGGGCCACATCGGCCGGGCCCGCCGGCTGGCCACGGACGAGCGGGCCCGCGCGCGCCGCGCCGCCGTCCTCAAGCTCCCGCTGCGCATCGACGACATCGGCGGCTGCCTCAGAGCGGCCCAGGAGCTGATCGACACAGCGGCGGAGGACGCCAAGCAGCTCGCCGAGGAGGTCGACGTGAAGGAGACCGACGACCTGAAGACGGCCCTCGGCGCGAGCCAGGGCGGCCGGATGCCGCGCGGTACGGCGGGCGTCATGAAGGACCTGGAGGACAGGCAGAAGCGCCGGAGAACGCGTACGCAGCGCGACAGCCTCGACCTCGCCCTGATCGACCTCACCGGGTTCTACCGCGACGTGCTCGCCCTGCAGCTGGGGTCCGGCGTGGCCATCGCCAACACCGAGGTGCAGGACAGCCTGGAGGGCATAGCGCGCGGCAGCTCCCCCGAGGCGACGCTCCGCCGTATCGACGCCATCGCGGCGTGCCGCGAGGCCCTCGACCGCAACGTGGCCCCGCTGCTCGCCGTGGAGGCGATGACGGTGACGCTCAGAGCGGGCTGACGGCTGCCCGGTGCTTCGAGGGGGACCTGCGCAGCATCGCGAGGACGGACTCGTTTGACCGGGTCACTCGTACGAGCAGGTTTCGCCACGGATGGTGACCGGGCGGTCGCGCAAGGTTACGCTCGTGGGATGCACATCAGGCGCTCCCTGCGGCCGTCGCGGTCCCTCCGGCCCTCCCGGGCCCTCCGTTCCCAGTCACCCCGCCGTGTCCGGACGGTGGGAGTGCCGCGTCCTCTGCGCGCCGGCGGCACCCTGCTCGCCGCCGCGGCGCTCCTGGTCTCCGCCTGCTCCCCGGGCAGTTCGACGACGGCATCCACGGCGTCGACGGCGGACGCCGCGCTGGCCGCGCTGCCCCGGGCCACGCCGTCGGCGCTCTCCCCGTACTACGAGCAGAAGCTGGTCTGGCGCTCGTGCGGTGTCCCCGGCTTCGAGTGCGCCACGATGAAGGCACCGCTCGACTACGCGAAGCCGGCGTCCGGCACCATCAAGCTGGCCGTGGCCCGCAAGAAGGCCACGGGCCCGGGCAAGCGCATCGGCTCGCTGCTGGTCAACCCGGGCGGACCGGGCGGTTCGGCGATCGGCTACCTGCAGTCGTACGCGGGCATCGGCTACCCGGCCGAGGTCCGGGCGCGCTACGACATGGTGGCGGTCGACCCGCGGGGCGTGGCCCGCAGCGAACCCGTCGAATGCCTCACCGGCCCCCGCATGGACGCGTACACGCAGACGGATGTCACCCCAGACGAAGAGAAGGAGAAGGGGGAACTGGTCGCCGCTCACAAGGAGTTCGCGGAGGGCTGCGGCCGGGACTCGCCCCGTCTGCTGCGGCATGTGTCGACGGTCGAGGCGGCCCGCGACATGGACGTGCTGCGCGCCGTGCTCGGCGACTCGAAGCTGCACTACGTGGGAGCCTCGTACGGGACGTTCCTGGGGGCGACGTACGCCGGGCTGTACCCCGGCCGGGTGGGCAGGCTGGTGCTGGACGGCGCGATGGACCCCTCGCTGTCCGCCCGCAGGATGAACGAGGACCAGACGGCGGGCTTCGAGACGGCGTTCCAGGCCTTCGCGAAGGACTGCGTGGGACAGGGCGACTGCCCGCTCGGCGGGGCGGGCACGAGCGCGGCCCAGGCGGGCAAGAACCTGCGGGCGTTCTTCGACGGGCTCGACAAGGCACCCGTCCCGGCGGGCGACGCGGACGGCCGGAAGCTCGGTGAGGCGCTGGCCACCACCGGCGTCATCGCGGCGATGTACGACGAGACGGCCTGGCCGCAGCTGCGCGAGGCGCTCACGTCGGCGATGAAGGACAAGGACGGGGCGGGTCTGCTCGTCCTCGCGGACAGCTACTACGAGCGCGACGAGAACGGCAAGTACACGAACCTGATGTTCGCCAACGCGGCGGTGAACTGCGTGGACCTGCCGGCGGCCTTCTCGGGCCCCGACGAGGTGGAGAAGGCGCTCCCGGCCTTCGAGAAGGCGTCCCCGGTGTTCGGCGAGGGCCTGGCCTGGTCCTCCCTGAACTGCGCGTACTGGCCGGTCCGGCCCACCGGGGAGCCGCACCGCATCGAGGCGAAGGGCGCCGCCCCGATCCTCGTGGTCGGCACGACCCGCGACCCGGCCACCCCCTACGCCTGGGCCGAGGCCCTCGCCGACCAGCTCGCCTCCGCGACGCTGCTCACCTACAACGGCGACGGCCACACCGCCTACGGCCGCGGCAGCGCCTGCATCGACTCCGCGATCAACCGCTACCTCCTCCAGGGGGCCGCCCCCAGCAAGGAGAAGCGCTGCTCGTAACCCACCGCACGCCCCGGTGTCCCGGGCCCCGGGGCCTGTGCGGAGCACCCTGCGAAACTGTGTAGACTTACCGACGTTGCTGATCGCACCATGGTGCGGACAGCGCGCCGCCTTAGCTCAGATGGCCAGAGCAACGCACTCGTAATGCGTAGGTCTCGGGTTCGAATCCCGAAGGCGGCTCTGTAAAAGCCTCAGGACTCACTCGCCGTGACCTGGGGCTTTTGCTTTGCGCGGACGCGGTGACGGCGCTCGGCGCGGGCCGTTCGGCTGTCGAGGGTCTCAGTGGGGCCCGGATCGGGCGCGGCCGGTCGCTCCAGTTCGCGCGGGATGAGGCCTTCGGGGGACAGCCGATGACCGTGAGCAGTTCAGG
Organism: Streptomyces sp. NPDC043867; assembly: GCF_056435845.1. Classification (NCBI taxonomy): domain Bacteria; kingdom Bacillati; phylum Actinomycetota; class Actinomycetes; order Kitasatosporales; family Streptomycetaceae; genus Streptomyces; species Streptomyces sp. NPDC043867. The sequence continues at coordinate 81,852 of NZ_JBWKDS010000015.1, forward strand.
AAGGTCCGGGGCGATGCGGAAGCGCACTCTGCGGTTCGGACTGTACGCGGACGAGCAAGGGGCCGCGTGGGTTCGGGGGCTCGTCGGGGAGGCCGTGGGCGCTCGGAGTGCTCGGGTCGTCGGTGAGGTCGCCGTGCGCACGGTTTCCGACGGAGGGCTGACGACCGCCCACCTGTACGACTTCCTGGCGGAGCAGTGGGCCTGGGAGCATCCCGGTCAGTCCGGCGGGGCGCGGGAACCGGTCGAGCTGCGGGTCCACTTGGTGTGTTCCCTGCGGACGTGGCGGGCCATCCGCAAGACGGTCGTCAGGAGCCTGTGCCCGGAGGGCATGGCGCCGCACACCTGCCGGGTTCCCTGGACGGCTGCCTGAGCGCGTTCGCGGTGCCGGGCGTTGCCGACAGACGGAGTTCGTACGACCGGGAACGGCTGCGCGGACCGGTTCACGCAGGGGCTGGCACGGCATCGGCGGGGGCTGCTGCTCCGCGTGGACGGGCACCTCGAAGAGGCCCACCGGCAGCGGGAGTCGGCGCTCGACGCGCTGGAGGGCAGGGACACCCCGGCGGTCGAGGAGCTGAGGGTCCTGCTGGGGGAGGGGTGACGAGGTGCCGGCAGACGTCACTTCGCGTCCGCGAGGTGACGAGGACGCCGGCAGACGTCACTTCGCGTCCGCGTAGCACTCCACCACCGCCGTGGTGAACGGGAAGCGGACCGGGGTCTCCCCGAACGTGAGCCTGCCCGCCAGTTCCGCTGCCTCGCGGATCGCGGTGACCACCGTGTCGGCCTCCTCGGCGGGACAGTGGACGATCACCTCGTCGTGCTGGAAGAAGACGAGCTCGGCGGCCAGGCCGGCGCACGTGCGGCGGAGGGCGGCGAGCACCAGCAGGGCCCAGTCGGCGGCGCTGCCCTGGACGACGAAGTTGCGCGCGAACCGGCCGCGGGCGCGGGAGTCGCTGGACGCGTAACCCGGGACCCAGGCCTGGTCGGCGGTGCTCATGGCGGTGTCGGCGGGGTCCGCCGGGTCGCCCTGCGGGATGCCGGCCTCCTCCGCGGAGTCCTCGCCGGACCCGGCGGCCGGGGGACACGTCCGCCCCAGCCACGTACGCACCAGGCGCCCCTCCTCGCCCGCCCGCGCCGCGTCGTCGACGTACGCGACGGCCTTGGGGAAGCGGCGGCGCAGCAGGGCGAGGTTCTTCAGGCCGTCGCCGGACGTCTGTCCGTACACCGCGCCCAGTACGGCGAGCTTGGCCTGGGCGCGGTCGCCGGCGAAGGCGCGGTCGGACACCGACTGGTACAGGTCGCTCTCGCGGCCCGCGACCTCCATCAGGCCGGGGTCGCGGGAGATCGCCGCCAGCACGCGCGGTTCCATCTGGTCGGCGTCGGCCACGACGAGCCGCCAGCCCGGGTCGGCGACGACTGCGCGGCGGATCACCTTGGGGATCTGCAGGGCGCCGCCGCCGTTGGTCACCCAGCGGCCGGTGACCGTGCCGCCCGGCAGGTACTCGGGACGGAAGCGGCCGTCCCTGACCCAGTCCTGGAGCCAGGACCAGCCGTGGGCGACCCAGATGCGGTACAGCCTCTTGTACTCGACGAGCGGCTTCACGGCCGGGTGGTCGAGGGACTCGATCTCCCACCGTCTGGTGGATCTGATCCTGATCCCGGCCTGGGCGAAGGCCTTGACGACGTCCGCCGGCAGGTCGGGGCGGACCCGGCGGCCGAACGCGGCCGACACCTCGTCCGCGAGCTCGGCCAGGCGGCGCGGCTCGCCGCCGCCCGCGTACCGCTCGCCGAGCAGTTCGTGCAGTACCTCGCGGTGGACGTCCGCGCTCCACGGGAGCCCCGACCCGTTCATCTCGGCGGCCACCAGCATCCCCGCAGACTCGGCGGCGGTCAGCAGCCGCATCCGCTGCGGGTGCTCGGCCGCGTCGTGGCGGCGCTGCTGGTCCGCGTAGACCTCCAGGAGGTCCCCAAGGGGTACGTGCGCGGGGCGCGGTTCGAAGAGGGACGACTGCGAGCCCGGCTCGGCGGAGCGCTGCGGAGGGTCCCGCGGTACGGGGCCGCCGTGCAGCCGGGCCAGTGCGGCGGCCGCCGACCGGGGTTCACCGAGGCGACCCTCGTGGCCGAGCAACAGGGTCTCGGCGGCCTCGATGTCGTAGCACCGCTCGACTCGCACCCCCGTGGCGAGCAGACGCGGATACACCTCGGCCGTCGACCGCCACACCCAGCGGACCACGTCCGGCCGTGCGCGCACGGCCTCGACGAGATCCGCCTCCCGACGGACCGGGCCCGCGGGCAGCCCGCCCCGGCCGAGGCCGACGACTTCGACGCCGCCGTCCTCGGCCGGCGCGAGAGCCCACCGGTCCGTCATGTCTGCGAGTGTCGCAGGGGGGTCTGACATCGGCATTCGGCACGGAACGCCCGGCGCTCGTACCCCGCCGCCCGGACCGCCCCGGCGCGGAGGAGGCCCTGCCGGAGCACGAGAACGGTGACGGCGTACGAGGGGGACCGTTCATCCTCGGCGGGCGGTTGCCCGGCGGGGCGCAGCAGCCGGTGGCACTGCCGGTCATGTCCGGCCTTCGTCGCCACCACCGCGTCGAGGGCGGGGAGTTGCGCGCGAGGGCGCCGCGACTCCCCGGTTCCGCTACCGACGCCCCACCACCATCGCCCCCGCCGCCGACACCCCCACCGCGACCACCAGGCACGCTCCCGCGCACCCGCCCAGCAGGTCCCACGGGACCGCGACCACCACCGGTGCCGACAGGCGGCCCAGGGCCGCGGCCAGTCCGGTGAGGGTCACGGCGGTGACGGCCAGGCCGAGGACGGCGCCCACGGCGACTCCCAGCGCCGACTCACCCGCCACCACCCGCAGCACCTGCGCCCGGGTGGCTCCCGCCAGCCGCAGCGAGCGCAGCTCCGGGCCTCGGACACAGGTCGCCATCAGCAGGGTGCCGGCGAGTGAGATGCCCGCGTACACGAGGGCGATACCGAGCACGACGAGCAGTCCGAGCCGGGTCTGCGGGCTGGTGCGCGGATGGGTGGCGGCCAGCCAGGCCGCCGTCGTACGCACCTGCCCGCCGCAACCGGACGCCCGCAGGGCAGCCGCGACCGCCGCCGGATCCGCGCCGCGCTCGACCCGTACATCGAGCCGGTCGACGGCGGCCCGCGGAGCGTTCGCCCTGGTCACGTAGGCGCCGTTGTTCCCCGTGCCCCGCGCCAGTACCGCGGCGACACGCAGCCGGGCCGGCCGTCCGTCGCCGAGCCACACCCGGACCACGGAACCCACTTCGTGCCGCTCCCACTCCTCGTTCACGACGATGGAGCGGTCGTCGAGATCGCGTACGTCCCCCGCCACCACCGGCAACCGCGCAACGGACGCGAACGCGCGCACGTCCGTCACCGCCCGCGCGTCCGACCGGATCAGCGAGGTGCCCTCCTCCCGTACGAACACCGCCGTGGACGCGGTGCCCGACACCGTCGCCCCCGCGACCCGGACCGGGGTCAAGTCGTCGCCGGTCACGACGAATCGGGCGCTCGTCCCCTGGCCGGCCTCCCGCGCCTTCGCCGCCGTGACGGTCTGTGCCGACCCGAGCAGGCAGCCCGCCAGCGCGACGGTCACCAGCACCGGAGCGGCCACGGCCGACGTCCGCCGCACGGAGGCGCGCGCGTTCTCGCGGATCAGCAGGCCGCTCGCGCCAGGCAGCCGGGCCAGGCCCGCGAGCGGGCGGACCAGGACGGGTGCCAGCGCGGCCACCGCGGTGACCAGGATCATCGGCTGGGTCGTGTACGTCTTGCGCTTCAGCAGCTCGGCCGGGCCGGAACCGAGCTTCCAGGCCAGCAGGCCGAGTCCGCACGCCAGCAGGGCGAGGCCGAGCACCCGCCGCGGCCACGGCAGCACCCCCGGGTCCACCGCCGCCTCGCGCAACGCCTCCACGGGAGAGGTCAGGCCCGCCCGGCGGGAGGCGGCCCACGCACCGGTGACGGCCACCAACAGGCCGGTGCAGCAGGCGACTTCGTACGGCCAGTAGGTCGTCCCCCGCAGCGCGAACCACGGCGGTGCCATCCCGCCCTCCACCAGCGCCCGCACCAGCCGCGGTGCCCCCCACGCCCCCAGCGCGCACCCCGCCGCCGAGGCCGCGACGCCGACCGCGAGCGCCTCACCGAGCAGCAGCCGGCGCACCCGTCCCGGGGTCGCCCCGGCCAGCCGCAGCAGCCCGAACTCCCGCCGCCGCAGGGCCGCGACGAAGGCGAACGTGGACGCCGTCACGAAGACCGAGACGAACACCGTGACCCCGGCCGCCGTCCCCAGCAGCGAGTTGACCGCGACGAGTGCCTCGGTGTCCCGTGCCGTCGCGGGATCGGCCAGCCGCCGGTCGTCACCCGTCAGTACCCGCACCCGGCCGGTTCCGGCCCCGCCCGCGGCCCCGTCCGGCGACGCGGCCTCGCGAACGACCGCGCGCACGGCGGCCGCCGGCGCGTCGACGCCGACCGCGTCCCGGGCCGCGCCGTCGGTCCGGACGGTCCCCAACGCACGTAGTCGGCGCAGCAGTTCGCCATCCACAGGGTGTGGCTGCGCCAGCCTCCTCGACACGGACGCGGTGCCCGGTCCGCGCCGCACCTCCACCGTGAGCGTGTCCTGCCCCATGACCACGACGGGCGAGCCGGCGAAGCGCTGCGGCTCGCGCGCCGGGGCGTCCAGCGTCGCGGCCAGACCGAGGCCCATCGCCGCCGTCACCCCGACCCCGAGCGCCACGGCGACGAAGGAACCGAGCAGCGACACCCCGCGCGTACGCAGGGACGACCAGGTCAGCACGGCGCACCCGACGGCGCGGTCGCCTCGCCGCGTACGCCTTCCAGCCGCGTCAGACGCGCGGCGACGTCTCCCGCCGAGGGCGCCGACAGCCCGCCGCTCACCCGGCCGTCGACCAGGAACACCACCCGGTCCGCGTACGAGGCGGCCACCGGGTCGTGGGTGACCAGCACGGTCGTCTGTCCCTCACGGTCCACCAACTGCCGCAGGAGCAGCATGACCTGGCGGCCGGTAGTGGTGTCCAGGGCGCCCGTCGGCTCGTCGCCGAAGAGGACGTCGGGGCGGGTGATCAGCGCCCGCGCGAGGGCCACCCGCTGCTGCTGCCCGCCCGACAGCTGCGACGGACGGTGCCCGGCCCGCTCCGCCAGCCCCACCCGGTCCAGCGCCTCGCGCACCGCACTCCGCGACGGGCGGCGCCCGGCCAGCCGGAGCGGCAGCGCCACGTTCTGCGCGGCGGTCAGGGACGGCAGCAGATTGAAGGACTGGAACACGAACCCGATCCGCTCCCGCCGCAGCAGTGTCCGCCGCCGTTCGCTCAGCACCGCCAGCTCCACCCCGGCCACGGTCACCGTCCCGGAGGTCGGCCGGTCCAGGCCCGCCGCGCAGTGCAGCAGCGTCGACTTGCCCGACCCCGACGGCCCCATCACGGCGGTGAAGGTCCCGGCGGCGAAGTCGAGGTCCACCCCGTCCAGGGCGGTGACGGCGCCGTAGTGGCGGCGCAGGGATCGGATACGTACGGCTGTGGTGGTCATGCCTCCCAGCGAACCGTCCGCTGGCCCCGCGCACACGACCGCCAGCGGGCGTCCCCGGGGTAGGGCCAGGCCTACCCCAGGCATTGCCCCGCAGGCCAGGGCGGGCCACTCCCGCCGGCCGTGGCACGATCGGTGCATGACCAGCAGTACGCCCGGCACCGTGGAGCGCGCCTTCGAGGCCCTCTACGCCGACACCGACGCCGCCCTCGACACCGGGGCCTCGCTGCTCGCGGCCGACCCCGCCTGTGACGCCGAACTCACCCGGCGGGGCGAGGAGTTCGTCGCCGCCGCCTGGCGTCGCGGCTGGCAGCCCGCGGACGTCGTACGCATGGTGCGCCGCCGGCTGGACGACGTGCACGTGCGCCTGGTGGCGGAGCTGATCCTGGCGCAGTCGAAGCGGCGGGAGGAGGCCGGCCGGGGTTCGCGGTGGACGGCACAGCTCGACGACCTCGCGGACGAGGCGCGTGCCCCGCGCACCGACCGCTTCTCGTACGCGACCGCCGTGCTGGAGCTGTACCGGCTGCTGCTGCGGCTCCCGTCCGTCGAGCCGCTCGACGCATCCCGGGAGGGCGCCCCCAGGGAAGCCGGGCGGGCCTCCCAGGACTCCCGCATGCTCGGCCGGATCCGCGCGCTGCTCGCGAAGGCGGAGGCGACCGGGTTCCCGGAGGAGGCGGAGGCACTGAGCGCCAAGGCACAGGAGCTGATGGCGCGGCACAGCATCGACGAGGCGCTGCTCGCCGCCCGCACGCACGCCAAGGACGCGCCGGGCGCCTGCCGGATCGGGATCGAGGCGCCGTACGAGACGGCCAAGGCGGTGCTGCTGGACGCGGTGGCCCGGGCGAACCGCTGCCGCGCGGTGTGGAACGACGACCTCGGCTTCTCCACCGTCGTCGGTTTCGAGGCCGACCTGGAGGCGGTCGAGCTGCTCCACACCTCCCTGCTCGTGCAGGCCACGGCGGCCATGACCAGGGCGGAGGCGGCCCAGCGGGCGGGGGGCCGCAAGCGCACGAAGACCTTCCGGCAGTCCTTCCTCGCCGCGTACGCGCACCGGATCGGCGACCGGCTCGCGGCGGCCGCCGAGGGGCAGGTGGCCGACTCGGCGGGGGAGCTGCTGCCGGTCCTCGCGGCCCGCGACGTCGCGGTCGCGGACCGGGTGGACGACATGTTCCCGCGCACGGTCACCACCCGCCTGCGCGGCGTCACCGACGCCGCCGGCTGGCACGAGGGCGCCGCCGCGGCGGACGAGGCCCAGGTCAGGGCCCGGCCTCGGCTGGGGTGAGCCGGTCCCGAAGCGGCCGGGGCCGGTCGCTTCGGGGGTGAACCGGCCCTCGGCGGGACTGGGTCCCGCCACCGCGGTGACCGACCGGAACGACGTCGGCCGGCTGCCCCCGGTCCGGACGGCCTCGGGCCCGGACTCAGTCGCCCGCCGTCTGGAACGGGCTGACCGACGTGTCCGGCTCGCTCTTGCCGCGGAGGGCGACCGGACCGTACTCCCACGGGAAGGACTTCGCGGCCGTCGCGCCCGGCAGGCCGATCTTGACGGTCTTCACGTCGGCACTCTTCGCGGAGTCGCCCTCGGGCCCCCGTACGTACGTGATCGTGAAGGTCGCGGCCTCGTCCGCCTTCAGCTTCACCTTCACCGGGTTCGCTCCCTCCTGCGGGGCGACGGTCCAGGAGTCGGAGCCGTTGTGCAGGCCGACCTCCGGGAAGCCCCGCACGGAGCAGTCGCCGGGGCCCTGGTTGGTGACGGTGACCGGGATGTTGCCGGTGTCCCCGGCGGCGGGGGCGGCGTTGCCGGGGCCGACCTCCACGCCGACCTGGTCGGCGGTGCAGGCGCCGGAGGCCGCGGAGGGCTTGGTGTCGGCGTCGTCGGTGCCGCTGTCGTCGCAGGCGGTCAGCGTGAGTGCCGCCGCGAGAACGGTGACGGCGATCGGAAGGGCGCGCATGGGTTCCCCTTGAAGTCGTGACGGTGCACATGGATCATCACGCAACCCGCTCCACGTCCGCGTCGCGCCCCCGCCGTTACGAGTGTCCGGTCCACGCTCGTGTCGCGCCCCCGGCGTTACGAGTGTCCGGTCCACGTCCGTGTCGCGCCCCCGCCGTTACGCGTTCTCCCGGAAACGGCGTCGGGCCGCGGCACCCCGAGGAATGTCGCGGCCCGGCAACCATGACCGGCCCGACCACCATGACCGGCCCGACCACCATGACCGGCCCGTCGGCTGCCGCCTGTCCGGAAGCCACCCCGTGCCCGCCCCCGGCGAAGCTCAGGAGCCGCTCGCCGTCGGCAGAGCGGTGGGCAGCTTTCCGCCCTCGGCCTTGCGGTACGTCTCCTGGAGGCCGCCCTCCCACTTGACCTTGAGGGTCGTGGAGCCGACGGACTCGACCATGCCGTCGGAGCGTTCGGCGGAGCCGTCCGGGCACTTCAGGTGGATCATCCGCATGCCCGCCTCCTTGCCCGCGGTGCCGGTGCACATGGTGCCGCCGGTGGCGAACAGCCCGGCCTCCTTGCCGTGCACGACCAGGGCCACCGCCTTGCCGTCCGTCGTGGCCAGCCAGCTGCCCTCCAGCTTCCCCGCGGAGGACGTACTCCCGGAGCCCCCGGTGTCCCCGTCCGCACCAGCGGTCGAGGACGGACTCGCGGAGGTGGCGGAGTCCTTCTCCGAGCCGCCGTCGCTGTCGCCGTCGCTGCTGCAGGCGGTCAGCACGAGTGCGGCCGCCAGTCCCGCGGCCGCGGCCGCGCTCCGTACACGCTGGCGCGGGAAGGTCGCCGTAGTCACTGGAAGTCCCCCATAGGTGGGCGGATGATCGGAATGATCACTGAGGTCGCCGGAACGACCGCAGCAAGCTACCAGGAGGACGTGCGGACCCCGGGGAGAAAACGGGCGTGCGCTTGCTCACGCGGGTCGACCCGGAGAGCCCGGCGGCGCGCGGAGCCGCGGGGGCGCTCGTCCGCGGTTCGGCCCGCCGGGCGGCCGTACCGCGCGACGATCACCCGTCGGCTCCGAAAACTTTCGGCCGGAGATCCTGCCCCGGTACCCCTGACCTCCCTCCCACGGCCGAACGCCGACTTCTGCGGCGTGGCCGACGTGCACGTTCTCGCACCGGGGGAGCGGCCGACGCCGTGCGTCGAGCGGGCCGGGGCCGGTCCCGCCGGACCCGTGGACCGGACCCGCACGCGGACAGTGGAACAGGAACGCCGCGGCACGCGTCTCTTCCTAGTGCACGAGGGATTCGGCCGGGACGACCCCGCGCGGACGCGGGCGCGGAAGATCATGGGCGGGCGTCGGCGTCGCGGGTGCCGCGTCCTCTCAGGCGGAATTGGACCGGCTGTAGTCGGCGGGACAGCGCGCAGTAGTCAAGAACCGGTAAAAGCTGTAACCGCGGGACCACCCCGCGTGCACGTGCATCTGCCCATGCATCTGCACATGAACAGAGCTATGATCCGGAACAGTTGACCACTGCATCAATGGCCACATCAGCCAATGCACCATCCGGGGAGCGACCTGTGGACCACGACGTGTGCGACGTGGACGACGTGTACAACGGCATGGCGGCCACGGCGCTGCATGGGGTGAACTGGCAGAAGAGCAGGCACAGTAACTCGCAGGGTTCCTGCGTGGAGTTCGCGCGGCTGCCCGGCGGTGAGGTGGCGGTGCGCAACTCGCGCTTTCCCGAGGGGCCCGCGCTCGTCTACACGCGCGCCGAGATCGAGGCCATGCTGATGGGTGTCAAGGACGGCGAGTTCGATCACCTGGTAGCGGGCGCCTGAAGGCCCCGCCCGCACGGCCGCCCCGAAGCCACCCGCACGGGACGCCCGCACGGCCGCCCGGAAGCCGCCCGCACGGCCGGTCCGGAAGGAAGCGCCCGCTCGGGCCGTCCGTAGGGCCGGGCCTGAGCCCACTCACCCGTACAACTTTCCGTGACGGTTGAATCACGCACGGCGACGCGCGTAGAACCGCGGCGCCGAAAAGCGCCGCGGTCCCTCACTCCGTCGTGGCCCCGGCGTGCGGCAGCCTGAACAGCGCCCACACGACCTTGCCGCTGAGCCGGCCCGCGAGCGGATGCCAGCCCCAGCCGTCGGTGAACGAGTCGACCAGGAACAGGCCGCGTCCCGATTCCGCCGAGTCGTCCGAGTCGCGCGCGACGGGACTCTCGCCGCTGGGGTCGCGCACGGCGCACACCAGGCGCGTGGTCCACCGCATCAGATGCAGCCGTACGGGCGGGTCCTGCTCGCCGGCGCGCGGCGTGTCCGTGGGCAGCGCGTGCCGCAGCGCGTTGGTGACCAGTTCGGAGACCACCAGGCAGACGTCGTCGAAGCGGTCGCCGATGTCCCACTGGTCGAGCGTTCTGCGGGTGAACTGCCGTGCCTCGCGCACCGCTTCGTAGCGGGCGGGCAGAGCGCACGAGGCGGCGTCGGACACGGCCGTGGGGTCGAGCGGCGGAAGCCCCTGCCGTAAAGGCTCGAGCATGGTCGATCCATTCGTCCCCATGCGAGGCACTCCCGGGGTTCGCGGTCGTGGCGATGCAGCGGTGGCGCGGGAGCCATGGTTCCGAAAGCGTTCAGCAGATGCAAGGGCAGATGCACGTGCACGCGCGCGAATTAGTACGATCCGTACGACTTTCGGAGTGATTCTTCTCCCCTCTTATTCCCTCTTGTTTGTCCTTCGCTGATCTTTTTCGGCCCGGCCCCTTCGGTTACTTTCCGTTTCTGTAACCGGACGAGTACAGCTCGAAGTGTTTTAGTGGCAGACTGCGGCTCCTGGAACGGTTGGGGAGGCGGACGAACGTGAGCGCTGGTGAATCGAGCGGCTCGGTCGTGCGGCGGATGCTGCTGGGGTCGCACCTGAGGCGTCTGCGGGAGGCGCGCGGGATCACCCGGGAAGCGGCCGGTTACTCGATCCGCGCCTCCGAATCGAAGATCAGCCGCATGGAGTTGGGACGGGTGAGCTTCAAGACGCGTGACGTCGAGGACCTGCTGACGCTCTACGGCATCACCGACGAGGCCGAGCGCACGTCCCTCATCTCCCTCGCGAAGGAGGCCAACGTCGCGGGGTGGTGGCACAGTTACTCGGACGTGCTTCCCAGCTGGTTCCCGACCTACGTCGGCCTGGAGGGCGCGGCACACGTCATCCGCTCCTACGAAGTCCAGTTCGTGCACGGCCTGTTGCAGACCGAGGCGTACGCGCACGCGGTCGTCCGGCGCGGCATGAAGGGTGCGAGCGCCGCGGACGTCGACCGGCGGGTCGCCCTGCGCATGGAGCGCCAGAAGCACCTCGTCTCCGGGCGCGCCCCCGAGTTCCACTGTGTCCTGGACGAGGCCGCGCTGCGCCGCCCGTACGGCGACCGCGAGGTGATGCGCGGCCAGCTCCAGCACCTGATCGACCTGTCGGAACGGCCGAACGTCAAGCTCCAGGTCATGCCGTTCAGCTTCGGCGGCCACGCGGGCGAGAGCGGCTCCTTCACCATCCTGAGCTTCCCGGAGTCCGACCTGTCGGACGTCGTCTACCTGGAACAGCTCACCAGCGCCCTGTACCTGGACAAGCGCGAGGACGTCGCCCAGTACGAGGGCGCGCTCAAGGAGCTCCAGCAGGACAGCCCGGGACCGTCCGAGAGCCGCGACCTGCTCAGGGGACTCCTCCAGCTCTCCTGACCCGGCCGGCCGTGCCGTCCGCGAGGTCTTCCGGAGTCCCCGCGGACTGTCCCGAGCGTCCCTCAACTCCCTTGACTCACCAGTACGATGACGTGTGATCAGACGTTGATCGGATGTCTGCCTCGGCAGCCCTGGGATTGAGGGATCACATGTCGTCCTACTTCACCGACCTGGCACAGCAGTACATCGACGGCGAGTGGCGCCCGGGTACCGGCTCCTGGGACATCATCGACTTCAACCCGTACAACGGCGAGAAGCTGGCGTCGATCACGATAGCCACGGTCGACGAGGTCGACGACGCGTACCGCGCGGCCCAGCGCGCCCAGAAGGAGTGGGCCGCGACCAACCCGTACGCGCGCCGTGCCGTCTTCGAGCGCGCCCTGCGGATCATCGAGGAGCGCGAGCCGGAGATCACCGAGGCGATCATCGCGGAGCTGGGCGGCACCCACCTCAAGGCCGGCTTCGAGCTGCACCTCGCCAAGGAGTTCCTGCGCGAGTCGATCCAGCTCGCGCTGCGGCCCGAGGGGCGCATCCTGCCCTCGCCGGTCGACGGCAAGGAGAACCGCGTCTACCGCGTCCCGGTCGGCGTCGTCGGCGTGATCAGCCCCTTCAACTTCCCGTTCCTGCTGTCGCTGAAGTCCGTCGCGCCGGCCCTCGCGCTCGGCAACGGCGTCGTCCTCAAGCCGCACCAGAACACCCCGGTCGTCGGCGGTTCGCTGGTCGCCAGGATCTTCGAGGACGCGGGGCTGCCCGGCGGCCTGCTGAACGTGGTGATCACCGACATCGCCGAGATCGGTGACGCCTTCCTGGAGCACCCGGTCCCCAAGGTCATCTCCTTCACCGGCTCGGACCAGGTGGGCCGCCACGTCGCCACCGTCTGCGCCGCGCAGTTCAAGCGCTCGGTGCTCGAACTCGGCGGCAACAGCGCGCTGGTGGTGCTCGACGACGCGGACATCGACTACGCCGTGGACGCGGCGGTCTTCAGCCGGTACGTGCATCAGGGCCAGGTCTGCATGGCGGCCAACCGCGTCCTGGTGGACCGTTCGGTGGAGGCCGAGTTCACCGAGAAGTTCGTCACCAAGGTCAGGGGGCTGAAGGCCGGCGACCCGAGCGACCCGCAGACGGTCATCGGCCCGGTCATCAACTCCTCGCAGGCGGACGCGCTCACGGGCGTCGTGGACCAGGCGCTCGCCGAGGGCGCCACCGCGCTCCTGCGCGGCGCCACCACCGGCAACCTCGTCGAGCCGACCGTGCTGACCGGCCTGCCCGCCGACTCCGGCATCCTCCGCCAGGAGATCTTCGGTCCGGTGGCACTGCTCGTCCCCTTCGACGGCGAGGAGGAGGCCGTGCGCATCGTGAACGACACCCCCTACGGCCTCAGCGGCGCGGTGCACACGGCGGACGTGGAGCGCGGAGTCGCCTTCGCCAAGCAGATCGACACCGGCATGTTCCACGTGAACGACGGCACCGTCCACGACGAGCCGCTGGTCGCCTTCGGCGGCGAGAAGCAGTCGGGCGTCGGCCGCCTGAACGGCGAGGCGACCGTCGAGGCCTTCACCACGCAGAAGTGGATCTCCGTGCAGCACGGGCGCAGCCTCTTCCCGTTCTGATCCGTTCCGGTTCTTCCGGCCCGCACCGGGCCCTTGCGGACAGTAGGTGTCCGCAAGGGCCCGTACGTTCGGGGTGTCGGAAAGAACGGCAACGGCATCCACGAAAGGCGGCCCGTCATGGTCACTCACGTGTCGGCGGAAGCACACGGCGACGAGCGCGGCGCGCTGCTCTCCTTCCTGGAGGGCGAGCGCGGCGCCATCAGGCGGGCCCTGCTCGGGCTCACCGCGGAGCAGGCCACGAGCAGGCCGAGCGCGAGCGAACTGTCCCTCGCCGGGCTGGCCAAGCACCTCGCCGAGGTCGAGCAGGGCTGGATCGCCCGCGCCAGGGGCGAGAATCCCGCCGTCCGGCGGGACGAGTCGAACTGGCACGAGTGCTTCGTGCTGGCCGGGGACGAGACCCCCGAGTCGGTGCTCGCGTACTGGGAGGAGGTCGCGGCAGGGACCGAGGCGTTCATCCGCTCGGTGCCGAGCCTCGACGACACCTTCCCGCTGCCGAACGACCCCTGGTTCCCGCCGGACGAGCGGGTCTCCATGCGCTGGGTGATGCTGCGGCTGATCTCCGAGACGGCCCGGCACGCCGGCCACGCCGACATCATCAGGGAGTCCCTGGACGGAAGGACGGCCTTCGAGCTGGTCGCCGAGGAACGGGGCGGCGGCCGGGGCTGAGCGGCCCGGACTCGGGCGGGTGGAGGGCGGGGTCCTAACCTGGACCCCATGTCAGCGATCCGTCTCCTCGTGCTGGGCGCGGTGCGTCAGCACGGGCGGGCCCACGGCTACCAGGTGCGCAACGACCTGGAGTACTGGGGCGCGCACGAGTGGTCCAACGCCAAGCCCGGCTCGATCTACCACGCCCTCAAGCAGATGGCGAAGCAGGGGCTGCTGCACGCCCACGAGATCGCGCCCTCCACGGCGGGCGGCCCGCCGCGCACCGAGTACGAGATCACGGACCGCGGCACGCAGGAGTTCCTGGCGCTCCTGCGGGAGTCCCTGACGTCGTACGACCAGAAGATGGACGTGAAGTCGGCGGCGGTCGGGTTCCTGGTCGAACTGCCGCGGGACGAGGCTGTGGGGCTCCTGAAGGAGCGCATCCACCGGATCGAGGCGTGGCGTTCCGCGGTCACCGAGCACTACGTGCCCGAGGGCGGCCCCGGACAGCTCGGCCACATCGGCGAGATCATGAACCTGTGGGTCTCCGCCGCGGACGCCGACGCCGAGTGGACCCGGGGGCTGATCGAACGGGTCGAGGGCGGGGCGTACACCTTCGCGGGTGAGGGCGAACCGTTCGTGGGGGTGCTGGCGGAGGGCGAGGAGAACCCGTACGCCACGGGGACCCCGCACCCCGGGGACCGCGACTAGTCAAGTTTGACGATTGCAGTCCCGCGCGTTACCTTGCTCAAGTGGTCAAGTTTGACTACACGGGGTGGAGGGAGCCGGATGACCGACGCGATCGCAGTCGAGGGCCTACGGAAGCGGTACGGGGACAGGGCGGCGCTGGACGGCCTGGACCTGACGGTCCGCAGGGGCACCGTGCACGGCCTGCTGGGCCCGAACGGCGCGGGCAAGACCACCGCGGTGCGGGTGCTCACCACCCTGCTGCGGCCCGACGGGGGGCGCGCGGCGGTCGCCGGGTGCGACGTGGTGCGCGAGGCCGCCCGGGTGCGGCGCCGTATCGGCCTGCTCGGCCAGCACGCCGCACTCGACGAGGAGCTCGGGGGCGGGCAGAACCTGGAGCTGTTCGGGCGGCTCCACCACCTCGGCGCCCGCCGGGCGCGCGTGCGCTCCGGCGAGCTGCTGGAGTGCTTCGGACTCGCGGACACCGGACGCAAGGCCGTCAAGCGGTACAGCGGCGGCATGCGCCGCCGGCTCGACCTGGCGGCGTCCCTGATCACCGAACCGGAGGTGCTGTTCCTCGACGAGCCGACGACCGGACTCGACCCGCGCGGACGCGCCGAGGTGTGGGCGGCCGTGCGGTCCCTGGTCGGCGGCGGCACCACGGTCCTGCTCACCACGCAGTACCTGGAGGAGGCGGACCAGCTCGCCGACCGTGTCTCCGTCGTCGACCGGGGCCGGGTCGTCGCGGACGGCACGGCGGACGAGCTGAAGGCCCGCACCGGCGGCGACCGCATCGACGTGGTGCTGCGCGACGGGGGCCAACTGGGCGCGGCCGTCGCCCTGTTGCCCGTCCCCGCCGAGGGTGTCTCGGTGGACACGGACCGGCGCCTGCTGAGCGCGCCGGTCACCGACCGGATGGCAGCGCTCGCCGGAGTCGTACGCGCCCTCGAGGAGGCGGGGATCGTGGCCGAGGACATCGCCCTGCGGCGGCCGACGCTGGACGAGGTGTTCCTGCACCTCACCGCAGGCGACCACCGCGCGAAGGAGGCCGCGTGAGCACGACGTACGAGAGCGGCCGCAGCCGCACCGGATCCCACGTCCTGACCGACTGCTGGACCATGACCCGCCGCGAACTCGCCCACTGGGCACGGCAGCCGGTGCAGGTGCTCGTCGGCCTGGTCTTCCCCGTGATGCTGCTGCTGATGTTCGGCTACCTGGTCGGCGGCGGCCGGGAGGTGGCGGGCGCCTACGTCGACTACCTGGTCCCGGGCATGCTCGCGCTCACCATGGCGTTCGGCCTGGAGGGCACGATGCTCGCCGTCACCCAGGACCTCAACAAGGGGGTCGTCGACCGGTTCCGGTCGATGCCGATGACCAACGGCGCCGTGCTCGTGGGCCGTTCGGCCGCCGACATGCTCCAGTCGGCGCTGGCCCTGCTCGTGCTGACCGGCGTCGCGTACGCGATCGGCTGGCGCGCGCACGGCGGCCCGGACGCCTTCCTCGGCGCCATGGGCCTGCTGCTGCTCTTCCGGTTCGCGATGCTGTGGATCGGCATCCTGCTGGCGATGGTGGCCGGCCGGCCCGAGATGGTGCAGGCCGTCCAGATCCTGGTGTGGCCGGTCGGCTTCCTCTCCAACGCGTTCGCGACCCCGGACGCCATGCCCGGCTGGCTGGGCACGGCGGTCGAGTGGAACCCGATGTCCCGGACGGCGACGGCGGTACGGGACCTCCTCGGCGGCCCGGGCGGCGAGCCGGGCCACGTCTGGGCGGCCGTCGCCTGGCCGCTCGCCCTGCTCGCGGTGTTCTTCCCGCTGGCGGTGCGGAGGTTCGCCCGCCTCAGCCGCTGACGGTGTGCTGAGGGAGCCTCAGTGGTGGAAGCCGGTGGCCGCTTCCTTGTCGTGGGTCGACGGTCGCGGCTGCCGGCGCAGTTCGGGCAGGAGCCGGCTCAGGTCGTCCACGAAGAGCTCGGCGAGGTCCATCGAGAAGCCGTTGCGGCACACCACGCGCAGTACGGACAGGTCCTCCCGGTTCGGCGGGAAGGTGTACGCGGGCACCAGCCAGCCGCGCTCCCGCAGCCGCCGGGACACGTCGAAGACGTCGTAAGCCGTCACCCCGGGCGCCGTCGTGAAGGCGAAGACCGGCAGCTCGTCGCCCCGGGTGAGCAGCCGGAAGTCGTCCAGGGCCTCGACGCGCCCGGCGAGTTCGCGGGCCACGTCCCGGGTCGTCTGCTGCACGGCCCGGTAGCCCTCGCGGCCCAGCCGCAGGAACGTGTAGTACTGCGCCACCACCTGCGCGCCCGGCCGGGAGAAGTTCAGCGCGAAGGTCGGCATGTCACCGCCCAGGTAGTTGACCCGGAAGACGAGCTCCTCGGGCAGCGTCTCCTTGTCCCGCCACAGCGCCCAGCCGACACCGGGGTAGACCAGCCCGTACTTGTGGCCCGAGGTGTTGATGGACGACACCCGCGGCAGCCGGAAGTCCCACACCACGTCCTCGTCGAGGAAGGGCGCCACCATCGCCCCGGACGCGCCGTCCACATGGACGGGGACGTCCAGGCCCGTGCGCTCCTGGAGCTCGTCGAGTGCCGCGCACAGGTCGGCGATCGGCTCGTACGACCCGTCGAAGGTGGAGCCGAGGACACCCACCACCCCGATGGTGTTCTCGTCGCACAGCTCGGCGGCGGCCTTCGGATCGAGGTGGAACCGGTCGCCCTCCATGGGCACCTGCCGCGCCTCGACCTCCCAGAAGTTGCAGAACTTGTCCCAGCAGACCTGGACGTTCACGCCCATCACCAGGTTCGGTCGGGCCCCGGGGTACCGGTCCGCGTTCCGCCGGGCCCAGCGCCGCTTGAGCGCCATCCCGGCGAGCATGCACGCCTCGCTCGACCCGGTCGTCGAACAGCCCACGGCGGCGGCCGGGTCGGGCGCGTTCCACAGGTCGGCCAGCATCGCCACGCAGCGCCGCTCCAGTTCGGCGGTGCGCGGGTACTCGTCCTTGTCGATCATGTTCTTGTCGCGGCAGTCCGCCATCAGCACCCCGGCCTGGGGTTCCATCCAGGTGGTGACGAAGGTGGCGAGGTTGAGCCGTGAGTTCCCGTCCAGCATGAGCTCGTCGTGGACGAGCTGGTACGCCGTGATGGGCGGCAGCGGGCCGTCCGGGAGCCGGTGCTTGGGCGGGGCCTCGGCCATCCCGCTGACCGGGTTGGTCTGCCCGTAGAAGGGATTGACGTACAGGGGACGGTCCTCGGATTCGGACTGTCCGGGGCCTTTGTGGAGCGCCATGTCGCCTCCGTGCTGATGAGGTTGCGGATGGGGGTGCGGTTGAGGTCGGGGGAGCGGGTCAGCGGAGCGGGGTTCCGTCGTCGTGCAGCTGCATCTGGGGCCGGCCGGTCACCAGCAGCCAGGCCGGTACGGACGCCAGTGCGAGCAGCGGCAGTACGGTCGTGTCGGCGGCCAGGACGGCCGCGGTGAACAGGCTGATCCAGCCCTGCCGGGTGACGGCGAGCAGGACCCCGAGGACGGCGCAGACCACGGCGAGCGTGACCTGCACCTGGGGCACCAGCGCGTGGGCGCACAGACCGAGGGCCACCCCGGCGAAGACCGAGGGGAAGATCCGGCCGCCGCGGAACCCGCACGAGGTGGCGACGAGCAGCGCGGCCAGTTTCACCACGGTCATCAGCGCGAACCCGCCCGCCGACCAGCCCCCGGGGTCCGCGGCCAGCACCTTCACCTCGTCCAGGCCCTTGAAGAGCGTCAGATGCCCGCCCAGCGCGCCCAGCAGGCCGAGCACCAGCCCGCCCAGGGGAATCGCCAGCCACGGACGCCGGAGCCGCGCGAAGGCGCCGTGGACGTACGGGAGGGCGTACACCGCGGCCATGCCGATCACCGCCGCGACCGAGGCGACGACGAAGGCGCCCGGCAGGTCGCCCCAGTGCGGGCCCGGGTAGTCGGGCAGGGACAGGTCGAAGCTCGGGTGGGCGAGCAGGGACACGGTCACCGCGCCCGTGCCGCCGGCGAGCAGCGGTGGCAGCAGCCGGTCCCACAGCGCGCCGGGTCCCGGCCGCCCGGCCAGCACCTCGGAGAAGATCAGCGCGGCCGCCACCGGGGTGCCGAACAGCGCGCCGACCGTGCCCGCGGCCGCCAGCGACATCCACAGCAGGGCGGGGGAGCCGGGAGCGACCCGGGTGCCCAGCCAGCACGCGAGGGCGATGTTGGCGGCCGTGATCGGGTTCTCGGGGCCGAGACTGACCCCGCCCGCCAGGGCCAGGACGGTGACGAGGAGCAGCCCGGGCAGCACGCCGGGCGGCAGCGGCGGGTCGACCAGGCCGCTGGCCGCCGGGTCGGGGCCCGCGTGCCCCGGCACCTTCCACACGGCCAGTCCCACGGCGGCACCGGTCGCCGTGAGCACCACGAGCATCCAGAACACGGAGTAGCGGCCGACGCCGAGGGCGTCCGGGAGGGTCTCCCACAGGACGTCCTGGAGCTGTCCGGCGACCGTGCTCACGGCCAGCAGGACCAGCGCCGCGGCGGCGCCGACGACGATGGAGGGCACGATCAGCGGCAGCAGACGCCGGACGGGGGTCCGGCCCGGCGCCGCCGGGGCTTCGGTGCTCACGATCCACACCTTAAGCGGGCAAAAGCCTCATAACATCCCGGAGGATTCCGGCTTGCACCTCACGCGACGTGAGGCCCCAGCCTGGAGGCGTACCGGAGAAGGAGCGGAAGTGAGTTACTCAGTGGGCCAGGTCGCCGGTTTCGCCGGGGTCACGGTGCGCACGCTGCACCACTACGACGAGATCGGCCTGCTCGCACCGGGCGAGCGCAGCCACGCGGGACACCGGCGCTACGGCGACGCCGACCTCGACCGGCTGCAGCAGATCCTGTTCTACCGGGAGCTCGGCTTCCCGCTGGACCGGGTCGCGGCCCTGCTCGACGAGCAGGCCACCGGAAAAGCGGACCCGCGCGCGCATCTGCGCCGCCAGCACGAGCTGCTGACCGCCCGGATCGAGAAGCTGCGGCGGATGGCCGCGGCCGTGGAGCACGCCATGGAGGCACACACGATGGGCATCGATCTCACGCCCGAGGAGAAGTTCGAGGTCTTCGGGGACAAGGACCCCGGGGCGCACGCGGAGGAGGCCGGGCGGCGCTGGGGCGGCACGGAGGCGTACGCGGAGTCGCAGCGCCGGACCGCCCGCTACACCAAGGACGACTGGAAGCGGATGCAGGCCGAGGCCGCCGCCTGGGGCGCGCGCTACGACGCCCTCATGGCGGCGGGCGAGCCCCCGGCCGGCGAGCGGGCGATGGACCTGGCCGAGGAGCACCGCCGGCACATCACCCGGTGGTTCTACGCGTGCTCGTACGAGATCCACCAAGGGCTCGGCGAGATGTACGTCTCCGACGAGCGGTTCAAGGAGTTCTACGACTCCGTGCGGCCGGGGCTCGCCGAGCACCTGCGGGACGCGATCACGGCGAACGCCGAACGGCACGCCTGACCGCCCGGCCCGGGGTCACTCCCGGGCCAGGACCACCGCCGTCCCGTACGCGCACACCTCCGTGCCGACGTCGGCGGCCTCCGACACGTCGAAGCGGAACATCAGCACGCCGTTGGCGCCCCGCGCGCGTGCCTGGTCGACGAGCCGCTCCATGGCCTGGTTGCGGGTCTCCACCAGCGTCTTGGTGAGGCCCTTCAGCTCGCCGCCGATCATCGACTTCAGGCCCGCCCCGATCTGGCTGCCCAGGTGCCGTGAGCGCACGGTGAGGCCGAACACCTCCCCGATGACCTGCTCGACGCGATGGCCCGGCACATCGTTCGTCGTCACGACCAGTACGTCGGACTGGGGGCCGATGCCGCCGCCGTAGTCTTCGATTCCCATGCCTCACAGCTTTGTCCCAGTAGGGGCACAGTGCATCCCGGAGGCACCCGTGGAACCTGGCGGGGGCACCCGACGTTGATAGCTTTGGGACGGCCGAACCTCACCGCCGTACCCTTCCTTCACCCTCAGGAGCCCGGAACCGTGACGACGCTTGCCCTTGGACCAAGCTGGCTGGATCCGAACACCCTCCTGGACAGTTTCGGCATCTGGGGCCTGCTGCTCATCGTCTTCGCGGAGTCGGGTCTGCTCATCGGCTTCTTCCTGCCGGGCGACTCGCTGCTGTTCACCTGCGGTCTGCTGATCGCTTCGAAGCAGCTGGACTTCCCCCTGTGGGCGGCCGTCGCGCTGATCTGCCTCGCCGCGATCGCCGGCGACCAGGCCGGCTATCTCTTCGGCAAGAAGGTCGGTCCCTCGCTCTTCACCCGCCCGGACTCCCGCCTCTTCAAGCAGGAGAACGTGGTCAAGGCCCACGAGTTCTTCGAGAAGTACGGCCCCAAGTCCCTGGTCCTGGCCCGCTTCGTGCCCATCGTGCGCACCTTCACGCCGATCATCGCCGGCGTCAGCGGCATGCGGTACCGCTCGTTCATCACCTTCAACATCATCGGTGGCGTCCTGTGGGGCGCGGGGGTGACGCTGCTCGGCTTCTGGCTCGGCAACATTGAGTTCGTGCACAAGAACATCGAGGCGATCCTGATCCTGATCGTCCTCGTCTCGGTGGTCCCGATCGCCATCGAGTACCTGCGGGCCCGCGGCAAGGGCAGGAAGGCCGCCGCCTCGGCCCCCTCGGCCCAGCCCCCGCAGGGCCCGCGCGGCCGTCACGCCAAGCGCTGAACGCCCGCCTCGGGGCGCGGCGGGGACACCCGGGGACCGCTCCGCCGCCGTACGGACTCAGAAGCCACGCGTCCGCTTCGCCGCGCGGCGGCTCGCGGCGTCCCCGCCCGGCACCCGCAGGAACAGCCGGGAGATCTCGGACCCGAGGTTCACCCCGATGGCGATGGCCATCGCGAGCGCGGCCGCCTTGGTCAGGGACACCAGACCCTTGTCGACGTCGTTCTGCGCGATGGCCAGCAGCCCGAAGTACGTGGCCGAACCGGGCAGCAGCGGGCCGATCGCGGCCGTCGTGTACGGCAGCGCCGACGCGAACCGGTAGCGGGACAGCAGCTGCCCGAACAGGCCCACCAGACCGGCGGCCACCGCGGTGGACGCGACCGGTGAGATGTCACCGACGTAGTGCATCGCGCCGTACACCGCCCAGGCCACACCGCCGTTGAGGGTCACCGCCAGCACGGTCGAGCGCTCCTGCTGGAGCAGCACCGCGAAGGTGAGCGACAGCAGCATCGACGCGACGAGCTGGAGCACCGGCCGCTCGGAGACGCCGAGGGCCTGGTCCGGATTCAGCTCGGCGCCCAGCTTCACGCCGAAGTACAGGACCAGCAGCACGCCCGTGACGATGCCCACGAAGAAGTACATGACCTCCAGCAGGCGCGCGGACGCGGTGATGTAGAAGCCGGTGAGGCCGTCCTGGACGCCCGCGACCAGCGCTCTTCCCGGCAGCAGCGCGAAGAGCCCACCGGTGATCACCGCGGACGCCTTCACGCCCGCCCCGGACAGCTGGAGGGCGACCCCGATCGCGGCCGGTGGCATCGCGGCCACCGTGAACTGGTAGAACTCCGGCAGTCCGCGCCCCGCGCACAGCCACGCCAGCCGGTCGCCCAGCATCGCGCCCAGCGCCGCGGCCACGAACACGAAGACGTCACCGCCGACGAGCACCGAGGCCGCTCCCGCGAGCAGCCCGCCCGCCGCGGTCAGCACCCAGCCGGGGTACGGGTGGCGGTTGCGGCGGATCTCCGCGAGGCGCCCGTAGGCCTCCTCCAGGGAGATCGCGGTCTCGGCGTCGCTGAGGTCGTCCACGAGCCGGTACACGGCCGCGAGACGCGTGTAGTCGGTGCCTCGGCGCCGCACCGTCCGGGAGGCCGTCACGGGGTCGTCCACGAGGGACGGCTGGTGCGAGATCGACAGCAGGGTGAACGTGACGTTCGGTTCGCAGCGGTCCAGGCCGTAGGAGCGGCAGACGGCGAACATCGCCGCCTCCACGTCCTCGGCGCCCTCGCCGCCCGCCAGCAGCAGCTCGCCGATACGCAGCGTCAGGTCCAGCACGCGCGGGACGGCCGGCCCCGAGTCGTCCTCCTTGGACACCGGTTCCGGCGCCGGACGCTCGGTCACCGGCATGCGCAGCATGGTGCGCATCCGGTCCTGCCAGGGCGCGTCCTTGGTCAGCCCGACCACGGGCAGGCCGGCCGCCGGGGTGAAGGCGGGCGGCGCGTGCTTCGCGCTGTAGGTGCGCGGGGTGTTGAACGCCGAGCCCTCGGTGTCGCCGGGGACCGGGTGCGGGACGTCGAGACCCTTGGGGAGCGCGAACTCCGACGTCGTGGACGACTCGTCCTCGGCCACCGGGGCCTGCGGCGCCACCACACCGGCCGGTGGGGCGAACGCACTCCTCGCCTCGTCCGACTGCGGTGTGCGGTCTTCCGCCTGCGGGTCCGTCACCAGCCCCTGCCTTGCCTCTCGTGCATGTGCGCGTACGCCTCACGCGTACTTTCCGTACGTCTCACCCGTACCTGCCGTACGCCTCAGTATGCGTACGGAAACGCGAGCGGGCCGCGCGGCCCTCTCAGGGTCGCACGGCCCGCTCGCGAAGAAGTGGCAGGTCAGTGACCGCCGGACTCCTTGAAGCGCTTGTAGGAACGCTCGATCTCGGCCTCGGCCTCGGTGCGGCCCACCCAGTTGGCGCCCTCGACGGACTTGCCGGGCTCCAGGTCCTTGTAGACCTCGAAGAAGTGCTGGATCTCCAGGCGGTCGAACTCGGAGACGTGGTGGATGTCGCGCAGGTGCTCCACCCGCGGGTCGTGCGCCGGGACGCACAGCAGCTTGTCGTCGCCGCCCGCCTCGTCGGTCATGCGGAACATGCCGATCGTGCGGCACTGGATGAGGCAACCGGGGAAGGTCGGCTCGTCCAGGATGACCAGCGCGTCCAGCGGGTCGCCGTCCTCGCCGAGGGTGTTCTCGACGAAGCCGTAGTCGGCCGGGTAACTGGTCGAGGTGAAGAGTCGACGGTCCAGGCGGATCCGACCGGTCTCGTGGTCCACCTCGTACTTGTTCCGCGAACCCTTCGGAATCTCGATCGTGACGTCGAACTCCACCGGTGGCTCCTCCATGATCAGCACATAGTTCTGGTGGTTAAGTGTCCCTCACGCAGGTGTGTGATCGCGAAAGGGGCTGGTGATCGTGCCAGAGCTGAGGGCTTGGCGGGCCGCGAGACCGCATGTGGTGCGGGTCGCGCGAACCGTGGCACCGCACGTCGTGCGGGTCACCCGAGCCGTCCGGCCGCGCCCCGTGAAGGTCACGACCGTGCAGCTCACGGCCGTTGCCGCCACCGTGGGCCTCGCGCTCGCGGCCGGGCTGGCGACCGCGGCCGGTCCCTGGGACTCCTCGGGTCAGCGTACGGCGGAGCGCGACCGGGCCGCAGCGCGGGACCGGCAGGGTGGCACAGATCACGGCCGCGACCCCGGTGCGGCGCCCGGCGGGCCCCGGCCCGCGCCCAGCGCCGCGTCCGTCCTGGCCGCCCTGAGCGGTGCCACCGGTTCGGCGCGCCCGCCCGCCGAGAGGGCCCTCGCCGGCGTCCTCGACCCGCTTCTGCAGGATCCTTCCCTCGGTACGCGGCGCTCGGCCGTCGTCGTCGACGTCGCGACCGGCAGGCGGCTGTACGGCACGGGCGCCGCCGAGGCACTGACCCCCGCCTCCACCACGAAGATCGCCACCGCCGTCGCCGCGCTCACCGCCGCAGGCGCCGACCACCGCATCACGACCCGCGCCGCCCTGGAGCCCGACACCGGAGAGGTCGTGCTGGTCGGCGGCGGCGACCCGACCCTGACCGCCCGGAAGAAGACCGACGGGGGCTGGGCGAGCCTGCGCACCCTGGCCGCCGACACCGCCCGCACACTCAAGGCCCGCAAGCGGGAGAAGGTGACGCTCTCGTACGACACCTCGCTGTACGCGGGCTCGGGGCAGCCGCCCAGCGGGGTCGAGGGCAATCTCGCCCAGGTCACGCCGCTGATGGTCGACGAGGGCCGCCTCGACGACTCCTCCAGCGGCGCCACGGGACGCAGCGCCGACCCGGCGGCGGACGCGGCGCGCAAGTTCGCGGAACTCCTGGAGACCGAGGGCATCGAGACGACCGCGCCGGGCCCCTCCAAGGCGACCGGCCGCTCCAGGACCCTCGCCGAGGTCGAGTCCCCGCCCCTGTCCGCCCTCGTCGAGCGGATGCTCACCAACAGCGACAACGACATCGCCGAGGCCCTCGCCCGGCTGACCGCCCTCGCCTCCGGCGAACCCGCGAGCTTCCAGGGCGGCGGGACCGCGATCCGCGCCCAGCTGAAGAAACTGGACATGCCCCTGCAAGGCGCCGTTTTCGCGGACGGAAGTGGCCTGAATCGTTCGGACAAGCTCTCTGCCGAACTGCTGACCGCCCTGATCACGAAGGCCGGTGACCCCGCCCGCCCGGAGCTGCGCCCCGCCCTCACCGGGCTCCCGGTGGCAGGCTTCACGGGCACCCTCAGCCAGCGCTACGCGGACGGTGCGGACCGCCCGGCCACCGGAGTCGTACGCGCCAAGACCGGCACCCTGACGGGGGTCAACGCGCTGGCCGGCACGGTGGTCGACACCGAGGGACGCCTGCTCGCCTTCGCGTTCCTCGCCTCCGGGACCACGGACCGCACGGGCGCCCAATCGGCCCTGGACCGCTCGGCGTCGGCCCTGGCGGCCTGCGGCTGCCGGTAGCGGCAGCGCCCCGGTCGCCCCCGAGGCACCGCGGGTCCTCGCGGACCCCCGGGGCCACGGGGCGGGCGCACGCCCGGCGGCGCACCCCTCACCGCACTCGGACGCCCTCACGTACGGTTGACGCATGACGAGCATCGGTGGTGCCCAGATGGTCGACTGGAATCTCGCGGTGGCGACCGCGACCCGGCTCGTGAGGCCGGGCCCCGAGGTGAGCCGCGACGAGGCCAGGGCCGTCGTCGCGGAGCTGCGGCGGCACGCGAAGGCCTCGGAGGAACACGTCCGCGGCTTCACCCGGTTGGGTGTGGACGGCGTGCACGACACCCCCGTACTCGTCGTCGACCGCCCCGGCTGGGTCCGGGCGAACGTCGCCGGGTTCCGGGAACTCCTCAAGCCGCTTTTGGACAAGATGCAGGAACGGCGCGGCAGCAGCGCCGGCGGAGCCGTCTTCGGAGCCGTCGGCGGCAAGGTCACCGGCGTCGAGCTGGGCATGCTCCTGTCGTTCCTGTCGTCGCGGGTCCTCGGGCAGTACGAGACCTTCGCCCCCGCCACCCGCGACCTCCCGGCCGGTGCGAACGGCGGCGGCAGGCTCCTCCTGGTCGCCCCGAACATCGTGCACGTGGAGCGCGAACTCGACGTCCAGCCCCACGACTTCCGCCTCTGGGTCTGCCTGCACGAGGAGACGCACCGCACCCAGTTCACGGCCGTGCCCTGGCTGCGCGACCACCTCGAGGGCGAAATCCAGTCTTTCCTGGCGGAGACCGACGTCGACCCGATGACCGTCCTGGAGCGGATCAGGGAAGCCGCGCAGTCCCTCGTCGGCGGACGCCCCGAGGGCGAGGAGGGCGAGGACGGCGGCCGGTCCCTCGTCGAACTGGTGCAGACGCCCGCCCAGCGGGAGATCCTCGCCCGACTCACCGCCGTCATGTCCCTGCTCGAAGGGCACGCCGACTTCGTGATGGACGGCGTCGGCCCCGCCGTCGTCCCGTCCGTCGCCGAGATCCGCGAGAAATTCCAGCAGCGCCGCGCCGCGGGCGCCTCCCGCCTGGACCTCGCCCTGCGCAAGCTGCTCGGCCTCGACGCCAAGCTCAGGCAGTACCGGGACGGCGAGCGGTTCGTCCGCGCGGTCGTCGAACAGGTCGGCATGGACGGCTTCAACCGCGTCTGGACCTCCCCGAACACGCTCCCGACCAAGGCGGAGATCGCCAAACCGGCGGACTGGGTCACCCGGGTGCACCGCACGGCGGAGTCGTGAAGCCGCCCGCGGGGGGCGTGAAACGAATCCGGCCGACGGCAGGCGAACGCCCCTTCAATCACCCGTCCGAGGGACCGTGAGCCAGGAGTAGGCGTGCAATGCTCGGGGAACGGCCCGGTTCTGTCACCATCTACACACTCTGAGTGACCGACACCGAGTTCACCCCCCGAAAACTTCATGAAGGGAACCGGACATGGGTCCCCATCCTGCGGTCGCGGCGATACGCCTGGCGGTTCGCCGCGTACTCCACGACATCCTCACCGAGCACGCGCCCTCCCCGGACGCCGGGCGCACGCCCGCCTCCTGCGCCGGGTGCGCGCCCTCCTCCGCCGCCGTACGCCCCGCGGCTCTCGGCAGCGGCGAGCGCGTCCCGGCCCCTGCCGGCCGGCGCGCCCGCGGCACCCGCGCGTCTGCGGACATTCCGCACGAACAGCCCCCGCCGCTCGTGCTCGTGGCGTGCTCCGGCGGCGCCGACTCCATGGCGCTCGCCTCCGCCCTCGCCTTCGAGGCCCCCAAACTCGGCATCCGGGCCGGCGGCATCACCGTCGACCACGGCCTGCAGCCCGGCTCCGGCCTGCGCGCCGACGAGGTCGTCCTGCGCCTGACCGAGCTGGGACTGGGTCCCGCCGAGTCCGTCGCCGTCACCGTCGGCCGCGACGGCGGGCCCGAAGCCGCCGCCCGCGACGCCCGCTACGCCGCCCTGGACGCCGCCGCCGAACGGCACGGAGCCGCCGCGGTCCTGCTCGGCCACACCCGCGACGACCAAGCGGAAACCGTCCTGCTCGGCCTCGCCCGCGGCTCCGGCATCCGCTCCCTGTCCGGAATGGCCGCGGTCTCGGGGGCCGACGGCCGTTACCGGCGCCCGTTCCTGCACCTGGACCGGCAGACCGCCCGCAAGGCCTGCATGGCCCAGTCGCTCCCCGTCTGGGACGACCCGCACAACGCCGACCCGGCCTACACCCGCTCCCGGCTGCGCCACGAGGGGCTGCCCGCGCTGGAGAAGGCCCTCGGCAAAGGAGTCGTCGAGGCACTCGCCCGTACGGCCCAGCTCTCGCGCGACGACGCGGACGCCCTCGACGCCTGGGCCCGGCAGGCGGAGACGTCCGTGCGCGACTCCGCCGGCCTCCTGGAGTGCGCCAAGCTCTACGCCCTGCCGCCCGCCGTGCGCCGCCGCATCCTGCGCCGCGCGGCCATCGAGGCGGGCGCACCGGCCGGCTCGCTGTTCGCCCGGCACGTCGAGGAGATGGACCGGCTGATCACCGGATGGCGCGGTCAGGGGGCCATCAATCTCCCGGGCAAAGTCGTCGCCCGGCGGCAGGGTGGCAGACTGGTGATCCGGCAAGGCTGAACCGGACCCTCCGCCGGAGCCGCTCGCGTGGCTCCTGGGGACCGCTTACGCGGGGTGTGGGCGGTCCGAGCGGCCGTTGGGACGGACGACCGAAAGTGATGCGGGTGGACGCGAAAGACATGGGCACCGACCTCAAGTCGGTGCTCATCACCAAGGAAGAGATCGACGCGAAGCTGGCCGAGCTGGCCGCGAAGATCGACGCGGAGTACGCGGGCAAGGACCTGCTGATCGTCGGCGTACTCAAGGGCGCGGTGATGGTCATGGCGGACCTGGCACGTGCGCTGTCCACCCCCGTCACGATGGACTGGATGGCCGTGTCCTCGTACGGCGCGGGCACCCAGTCCTCCGGTGTGGTGCGGATCCTCAAGGACCTCGACACCGACATCAAGGGCAAGCACGTCCTGATCGTCGAGGACATCATCGACTCGGGTCTGACGCTGTCCTGGCTGATCTCCAACCTCGGCTCCCGCGAGCCGGCCTCCCTCAAGGTGTGCACGCTGCTGCGCAAGCCGGAGGCGGCCAAGGTCGCGATCGACGTGGAGTGGGTCGGCTTCGACATCCCGAACGAGTTCGTCATCGGCTACGGCCTCGACTACGCCGAGAAGTACCGCAACCTCCCGTTCGTCGGTACGCTCGCGCCCCACGTCTACGGCGGCTGACGGGCGCGGTGCCGTTCTTCACAGGACGATCGGGAACCCCAGCGGGTTCCGCGCCGTTGGAGCATGCGTGGGCGGGATTGACAGTCGTCCCCTGCGACTTCGGGTGACAATGCTGGGGTACCGTCCGAAGAACAGTCTTTACAAGTCTTTGTCAAACTCACTATGGCAGGAGGGACGGGGCGGTTCCGCTCCGTATGGATGGACGTGAAGCGATACTTCCGTGGGCCGGTCATGTGGATCGTGCTGGCCGTCCTTGCCGTGGTCGTGTTGATGCAGGTCGTCGGCTCGTCCGGCGGCTACAAGACAGTGGACACCGGCCAGGTCGTCCAGGCGATCAATGACAACAAGGTCGAGTCGGCCAAGATCACCACCGGCGACGAGCAGGTCATCAAGGCCTCGCTCAAGGACGGTGAGAAGGTCGACGGCAGCTCGAAGATCCAGGCGAGCTACATCGGCGACCAGGGTGTGGCCCTCGCCACCACCCTCCAGGACAAATACCAGAACAAGCAGATTCCGGACGGCTACACCGTTTCGCCGTCCAAGCAGAACCCCTTCGTGGGCATCCTGCTGTCCCTGCTTCCCTTCGTCCTCATCGTCGTCGTCTTCCTGTTCCTGATGAATCAGATGCAGGGCGGCGGCTCCCGGGTCATGAACTTCGGGAAGTCCAAGGCGAAGCTCATCACCAAGGACACCCCGAAGACGACGTTCTCGGACGTCGCGGGCTCGGACGAGGCGGTCGAGGAACTCCACGAGATCAAGGAGTTCCTGCAGGAGCCGGCGAAGTTCCAGGCCGTCGGGGCGAAGATCCCCAAGGGTGTGCTCCTCTACGGCCCGCCCGGCACGGGCAAGACGCTGCTCGCCCGCGCCGTCGCGGGTGAGGCGGGCGTTCCCTTCTACTCGATCTCCGGTTCCGACTTCGTCGAGATGTTCGTCGGTGTCGGTGCCTCCCGGGTCCGTGACCTGTTCGAGCAGGCCAAGGCGAACGCTCCGGCGATCGTCTTCGTCGACGAGATCGACGCGGTCGGCCGTCATCGCGGCGCCGGCCTCGGCGGCGGTCACGACGAGCGCGAACAGACGCTGAACCAGCTGCTCGTCGAGATGGACGGCTTCGACGTGAAGGGCGGCGTGATCCTCATCGCCGCCACGAACCGGCCCGACATCCTCGACCCGGCGCTGCTGCGCCCCGGCCGCTTCGACCGCCAGATCGCGGTCGACCGCCCGGACATGCAGGGCCGTCTGGAGATCCTCAAGGTCCACCAGAAGGGCAAGCCGGTCGCCCCGGACGTCGATCTGTCCGCCGTGGCGCGCCGCACTCCGGGCTTCACCGGTGCGGACCTGGCGAACGTGCTGAACGAAGCCGCGCTCCTCACGGCGCGCAGCAACCTGAAGCTCATCGACAACAACATGCTCGACGAGGCGATCGACCGTGTGGTCGCGGGCCCGCAGAAGCGGACCCGGATCATGTCGGACAAGGAGAAGAAGATCACCGCGTACCACGAGGGCGGTCACGCCCTGGTCGCGGCGGCGTCTCCGAACTCCGACCCGGTGCACAAGATCACGATCCTGTCGCGCGGCCGGGCCCTCGGTTACACGATGGTCCTGCCGGACGAGGACAAGTACTCGACCACGCGCAACGAGATGCTGGACCAGCTCGCGTACATGCTGGGCGGCCGCGCGGCCGAGGAACTCGTCTTCCACGACCCGACCACGGGTGCCGCGAACGACATCGAGAAGGCCACGGCGACGGCCCGCGCGATGGTCACGCAGTACGGCATGACCGAGCGCCTCGGCGCGATCAAGTTCGGCGGCGACAACACCGAGCCGTTCCTCGGCCGGGAGATGGCGCACCAGCGCGACTACTCGGAAGAGGTCGCCGCGCTCGTCGACGAAGAGGTCAAGAAGCTCATCGAGAACGCGCACAACGAGGCCTGGGAGATCCTGGTCGAGAACCGCGACGTCCTCGACAACCTGGTGCTCCAGCTGCTGGAGAAGGAGACGCTGGGCAAGGAGCAGATCGCCGAGATCTTCACTCCCATCGTCAAGCGTCCGGCCCGCCCCGCGTGGACCGGTTCCTCCCGGCGCACGCCGTCCACCCGCCCGCCGGTGCTCTCCCCCAAGGAGCTGTCGCTGACGAACGGGGCGAACGGCGCCTCCGCCGCCATCGCCGGCGCGACGGAGTCCGTCCCCTCGACGGAGACCGCCCCGGAGGAGCGCCCCGAGAGCTGATGTCCCGGCTCCCGGCGGCCTCACCAGGCCCGGAATGGATGCCGCACCCCCCAGGTTCTAGCCTGGGGGGTGCGGCATTTCTGATGCCCGGAATGATCACGCGTCGAGTCACACGCGTGAGAGGCCAAGGAACGAGGAACAGATGACCGACCCCGTGACGCTGGACGGCGAGGGCACGATCGGCGTGTTCGACGAGAAGCGTGCCGAGAACGCCGTGCGCGAGCTGCTCATCGCGGTCGGCGAGGACCCGGACCGCGAGGGCCTGCGTGAGACGCCGGGGCGGGTGGCCCGGGCGTACCGGGAGATATTCGCGGGGCTGTGGCAGAAGCCCGAGGACGTGCTCACGACGACGTTCGACATCGGGCACGACGAGATGGTCCTGGTGAAGGACATCGAGGTCCTCAGCTCCTGCGAGCATCACCTCGTGCCCTTCGTCGGGGTGGCCCACGTCGGGTACATCCCGTCCGTCGACGGCAAGATCACGGGTCTGTCGAAGCTGGCCCGTCTGGTGGACGTCTACGCCCGCCGCCCTCAGGTGCAGGAGCGGCTGACGACGCAGGTCGCCGACTCGCTGATGGCGATCCTGGAGCCGCGCGGGGTGATCGTCGTCGTGGAGTGCGAGCACATGTGCATGTCCATGCGGGGGGTGCGCAAGCCGGGGGCCAAGACCATCACGTCGGCGGTGCGCGGGCAGCTGCGCGACCCGGCCACCCGCAACGAGGCGATGAGCCTGATCATGGCCCGCTGACCCGCGCCGGGGGGCCTTGACCCGCGCCGGGGCCCGCTGACCCGCGTCCGGGCCGCCGCGAGACGGCGGCTCCGGGGGTGCCCGCGCGGCGCGCCTACGCCGCCGCGGCCGTCCCGTCGTTCTCGTCGTCGTCCTCCGGGAGCTTGCAGACGCGCTCCAGGAAGAAGGCGGCGGCGATGACGCCGATGCCGGCGAGGACCGAGAAGCCCGCGTAGATGGCCTGGTCGCGGCGGGCGGGGACCTCCAGGGACTCCAGCAGGAAGGCGCCCGTGCCGCCGTACATCCCGGAGACCAGGGCGGCGACGAGGGCGCTGGCCTGGCCGAAGACGACGGCGCGGGCGGCCATCAGGGGGTCGACGCCCTTGGCGCCGGGCCGGCGCTCGCGCTGGGCCCGGAGGCGGGCGCGCAGCGAGAGCGCCGTGGCCAGCAGGACGACGGCGATCAGGGCGAGGACGACGGGGGCGGCCAGCGGGACCCGGGGGAGGGTCCCCACCGCGTTCCACAGGCGGGCGCCCGCCCAGGACAGGACGCCGGCCACGACGAACACGGCAGCCAGCGTCCTGATGCGCAGCTCTTTCACGTTGCCCCTTCGGTAAGCCGGCCTTGGTTGGTCGTCCTGACCTTAACGACTACTCGGGCAGCCGGAGTTCCAGGTCGGCGCGGGGCGTGACACCGTCCCGGGTGAGGGAGCCGAGGAGACCGGCCACGGAGCCGTGCCCGGGCAACTGGGCCTCGGGGTCCACGTCGTGCCAGGGCGCGAGGACGAACGCGCGTTCGTGGGCGCGCGGGTGGGGCAGCGTCAGCTCGGGGTCGTCGGAGACGACACCGTCGTAGGCGATGATGTCCACGTCGATCGTGCGGGGGCCCCAGCGCTCGTCGCGGACGCGGTTGA
This sequence comes from Streptomyces sp. NPDC043867, assembly GCF_056435845.1. Classification (NCBI taxonomy): domain Bacteria; kingdom Bacillati; phylum Actinomycetota; class Actinomycetes; order Kitasatosporales; family Streptomycetaceae; genus Streptomyces; species Streptomyces sp. NPDC043867. The sequence continues at coordinate 113,830 of NZ_JBWKDS010000015.1, forward strand.
AGGCCTCCTCCACCGCGTGCGCCCGCTCCAGCAGGGACGAGGGCGGAAGGGTGGTCTTGAGGACCACGACCGCGTTGAAGTAGGCGGGCTGGCTGTCCGGGGACACGCCCCAGGGCTCGGTCTCGTAGACGGGGGAGACGGCCTTGACGCGGACGCCGGGGGTGTCCTCCAGGGCGTCGACGGCCCCCTGGATGGTCTCCAGGCGGTTGCCCAGGTTCGACCCGAGGGAGATCACCGCGCGCTTCGGGTTGTTCAGGGTGATGTCGGCGGCGTCGACCCGCTCGACCACCGAGGGCGGCACCGGCTGGACGGTCGGGTCGCTCTGACCCCCGGTGAAGAAGGCGGTCATACTCGGCTCCGGGTGATGGTGACGGTCACGTCGTCGAAGGGGACCGTGATCGGCGCGTCCGGTTTGTGGACGCAGACCTCGACCTCCAGGACCCCTTCGTGCTTCAGACAGGTCTGGGCGATGCGCTCGGCGAGCGTCTCGATGAGATCGACGGGCTCGCCCTCGACGACCGCCACGACCTCCTCGGCCACGATGCCGTAGTGCACGGTCTTCGTCAGGTCGTCGTCGGCCGCGGCCGGCCGGGTGTCCAGGCCCAGTGCCAGGTCCACGATGAAGGTCTGGCCCTCCTCGCGCTCCCTGGGGAAGACGCCGTGGTGCCCACGGGCCTTCAGGCCGCGCAGCGCGACACGATCCACGCGAATCACTCCTGCAATCGTCGGTGGCGGCGGGTGCGTACCGAGTGCGGTCGGCGCACCAGCCTCAGGTGAATCTACCTGCGGGCACTGACAGTGCTCGGCCACGGGTGGGGCGCCGGTGCGAAGCCGCCAGGGCTGCACCGGACGTTTCCCATGGGGAACACGGCGGCTCACGGGTTGATAGCCGCCCCTACCCAGGGCCCCGTGGTTCGAACCGCTGCTGCGCGCCTACCCACTCAACCGGGTGTGTCCTCGTCGTCCTCGGTACCGGATTCGGCCAGTACTGGCGAGGCGTGGTGCGACCAGAGTTTCCAGCCGTCCGGTGTGCGGTGGAACACGTTGGTGGCGACGACGAGCTGGCCCACGAGCGGGCCCAGCTCGTCGCCGTCCGCCGGCGGCGGACCGCCGCTCAGGATGTTCTCGGTGCAGGTCACCAGGGCGGTGTCGCCGGTGACGGAGACGTGGACGTCGGTGAGGAAGAACTGGATGTACTCGGTGTTCGCCATGATCAGCGCATACGACCTGAGGACCTCGCCGCGGCCGAACAGCACGGGCCAGCCGGGGTGGACGCAGGAGATCACGGCGGCGTCCGCCGGGTCGTGGACGTCTTCGTCGTGGCCGAGATCCGACGGTGTGATCCAGAGTGAGGACACTTCGTCGAAGTCACCTCGCTCCATCGCCTCGTAGTAGGCGGTGTTGGCGAGCTCCACCTGCTCGACGTCGGTGTGGGGCGCGCTCACCGGTCTCCCGCTCCGCCCGGCTCGTGCGGGCCGGCGTCCCGGACCGCGGTGCCGGGGACGGTGCCCGCGGCCCGGGCGGGCGTGCCGGCGCGGGCACCCTCCACGGCACGGGCGACCCGGACGGCGTCGGCGGTGGCCCGCACCTCGTGGACACGGACGGCCCAGGCGCCCTGCTGGGCGGCGAGCGCGGAGACGGCGGCGGTGGCGGCATCCCGTTCGCGGGCGGGCGGCGGGGCGCCCTCGGGGCCCGCCAGAACACGACCGAGGAAACGTTTTCGGGAGGCCGCGACGAGCAGCGGGTGGCCGAGGGCAAGCAGCCGGTCGAGGTGGGCCAGCAGGGACAGGTCGTGGCCGGCCTCCTTGGAGAAGCCGAGGCCGGGGTCCAGGACGATCCGGTCGGGGGCGATGCCGCCCGCCAGAACGGCCTCCACGCGCGCGTGGAGTTCGTCGACGACCTCGGAGACGACGTCCTCGTACGAGCCCTCGACGTTGCCGCCCGTGAGGAAGCCGCGCCAGTGCATGACCACGAAGGGGGCGCCTGCGGCGGCGACGACCGGGATCATCGCGGGGTCGGCGAGGCCGCCGCTGACGTCGTTGACGAGGGCGGCCCCGGCGGCGAGGGACTGCTCGGCGACCGAGGCGCGCATGGTGTCGACCGAGACGGTCACGCCCTCCGAGGCCAGTCCCCGCACGACGGGGACGACGCGCCGCAGTTCCTCGGCCTCGTCGACGCGGGTGGCCCCGGGACGGGTCGACTCACCGCCGACGTCCACCAGGTCGGCGCCCTCGGCGACCAGACCGAGGCCGTGCTTGACAGCGGCCGTCGTGTCGAACCAGCGGCCCCCGTCGGAGAAGGAGTCGGGCGTCACGTTGACGACCCCCATGACCGCGCAGCGGTCCCATGCCGGCAGCCCCGCGACTTCGCCGCGCCCGCTCTTGGTGCTCATACGTCCAGCCTAGGCCTCCGGGGGTGGGCCGCTTCCCCTCGGGCGGACCGGCCCGTCCCCGCCGTCGGCGGGCTCTGCGGACGCGAGGGCCCGAGGGAGGCACCCCGGGGCCGGGGCGGGAGGACCCGCCCCGGCACGTTCCCGGGGGTTCACGCCGGCCGGATCTCCCGCTCCGTGACCCCGTGCGCGCAGGGGCGGCGGGGTACCGGCGTGCGGCGGCGCAGCAGCCGGGGCAGGGCCAGGTTCACGAACCCTTCCGCCTGCATGGCCGCGAGGCCGATCCGCGGGAGTTCGCCGGAGGAGCGGTAGACGACGAAGCGGGGCTCCCAGCGGGGCCGGAACTTGGCGTTGAACTTGTACAGGGACTCGATCTGGAACCAGCGGGACAGGAAGACCAGCAGGCCGCGCCAGGCGCGCAGCACCGGCCCCGCCCCGATCTTCTCGCCGCGGGCCAGCGCCGCGCGGAACATCGCGAAGTTCAGGGACACGTGTGCGATGCCCAGGCGGGGGGCCGCCTGCAGGGCGGCCACGATGAGGAGTTCGTTCATGCCGGGGTCGGCCGCACGGTCGCGGCGCATGAGGTCGAGCGAGACGCCGTCGGCACCCCACGGGACGAAGTGCAGGACGGCCTTGAGGTCGCCGTACGGGCCCGGCCGGGCGTCGGCCTTGTGGGCGGTGGCGATCAGGCAGTCGCCGTCCGCGGGGTCGCCGATGCGGCCCAGCGCCATGGAGAAGCCGCGTTCGGTGTCGGTGCCGCGCCAGTCCTCGGCCGCCCGGCGTATCCGGTCGAGTTCGCCCTCGCCGAGGTCACGGACGCGCCGGACGCGGGTTTCGTAACCGGCCCGCTCGATGCGCTTCACCATCTGGCGCACATTGCGCATCGCGCGCCCGGACAGGCTGAAATCCGCGACGTCCACCACCGCCTCGTCGCCCAGTTCGAGGGCGTCGAGCCCGGTCTCGCGCGTCCACACCTCACCGCCCGTCTCCGAGCAGCCCATGACGGCGGGCGTCCAGGAGTGGGCCCTGGCCTCGTCCATGAAGCGCTCGATGGCGCCGGGCCAGGCCTCCACGTCGCCGATCGGGTCGCCGCTCGCGAGCATCACACCCGAGACGACGCGGTAGGTGACCGCGGCCTTGCCGCTGGGGGAGAAGACGACGGCCTTGTCGCGGCGGAGCGCGAAGTGGCCGAGGGAGTCGCGGCCGCCGTGCCGTTCCAGCAGGGCGCGCAGCCGGCTCTCGTCGTCCGGTGTGAGCCGCGCGGCGGGGTGTTCGGGCCGGAAGGCCAGGTAGATCGTGGTGACGGCGGTCAGGAGGCCGAGCGCGCCGAGGGAGAAGGCGACCGTCCAGGAGGTGGGTCCCGTGTAGTCGACGGGGCCGGTGAAGCCGAAGAGGCCGAACAGCACGTGCTGGATGCGGTCGGCGAGGCTGGGGTCGCCGGTCATCCGGTCGGAGTGGACGCTGACGATGACCAGCCCGAGGGCCAGTGAACCGGCGCCCATCAGCACGAAGTTGGCGAGGGCCCGCCACCGGCTGCGCGGGTCGGGCAGGGCGGCGAACTCACCGCGGTGGCGCAGCAGCGGCACGAGCAGCGCGAGGGAGATGGCGACGCCGATGAGGGAGTGCCGGTACGCGAACTGGGCCACGGCACCGGCCGGCAGCAGGACGACGGCGGCCCGCCACGCCCGGCGCTTGTGACGGCGCAGCCCGTGCGCGAGGAGCAGCAGGAGCACGCCGGCACTGAGCGACAGCGCGGCGGCGAACGGGCCCAGCGCGCCCGGCAGTACCTCGGCCAGCGTGTGCATGCGGCTGTGCCGGAAACGCGGGAAGACACCTGCGGAGATGTCCAGGAGTCCTACGAGGGCGCAGGCCCGGGCGACCACCGTGGGGGCGGCCTCGGCACTCGGGCCGCGGAGCAGTCGGCGCGTCTTGTGCGGCCGGTCCGGAACCGCGCCGGACATTTCCCCATCTATCCTGACAGACATCGCATCCCGTAGTTCCGCGAGAGACCGTGAATCCGGTGCCAATCCGGCATCCGGCGACATTGCGCCCTCTAGGACGGTGTCTTGGGGAGACAGGTTCACTCCCTTCCGGAAAGCCGTTTCAAAAGGCAGGGAAAGTCCCGGGCAAGCGTCCGCGAAGAGGCGTGGCGCGCGCCCGGGACCGGAAAGCGCAGGCAGGAAGAGCCCATGGGTCTCACGAGCAACAAGGTGCTGGTACTGGCGGTCGTGGCCGCCGTGCTGCTGTTCCTCGGCACGGTGTGGCTGTGGCCGCGGCTGGCGCGGCACACCTGGCGGGCCGTCAGCGGCCGGGTCGGGCTGCTGCTGGCCACCCAGGTCGCGGTCTTCGCCGCCGTCGGGCTCTGCGCCAACCAGGCCTTCGGCTTCTACGCCAGTTGGGCGGATCTGTTCGGCCGGGAGAGCGGTCAGGGCGTGGTCGTCGACCACGGCCCCGGCGGGGCGGGCGGCGGCCCCCTCCAGGTCGTCGGCACCCAGCAGGTGAACGTGTCGGGCGGGGCGCGTCCGCAGGTCGGCGGCCAGATCCAGAAGGTCGACGTGGTCGGCCGTACGACCCACATCGCCACGCCCGCGTACGTGTACCTGCCGCCGGAGTACTTCCAGCCGCGGTACCGCACCCGGACGTTCCCGGCCGTCACCGTCCTCACCGGCTACCCGGGCACCGCCGAGGCGCTCATCAAGGGGCTGCACTACCCGCAGACGGCGCACGCGATGGCCAAGGACGGGAAGATCCAGCCGATGATCCTGGTCATGCTGCGGCCGACCGTGGCGCCGCCGCGGGACACCGAGTGCGTCGACGTACCCGGCGGCCCGCAGGCCGAGTCCTTCTTCGCCAAGGACCTCCCCGACGCCGTGGCGGCCCACTACCGGGTGGGCAGGAAGCCCGGCAGCTGGGGCGTCGTGGGCGACTCCACGGGCGGGTACTGCGCACTGAAACTCGCCGTCCACCACCCCGGGACGTACGCCGCGGGGGCGGGGCTCTCGCCGTACTACCGGGCGCCCATTGACCCCACGACGGGCGACCTCTTCCACGGGGACGTGGCGCTGCGCGACCACGCCGACCTGTGGTGGTACCTCAAGCACCGGCCCGCGCCCGACACCTCACTGCTCGTCACCAGCAGCAGGCAGGGGGAGGCGAACTACCGGGACACGCTGAAGTTCATAGAGCTGGTGAAGTCGAGGCCGCCGACCCGGATCGCGTCGGTCATCCTCGACAGCGGCGGACACAACTTCAACACCTGGCGGCGCGAGATCCCCGGCACCCTCCAGTGGATCAGCGGACGGCTGAGCGACCGCTGAGCACCGCGGGACCCCGGCCGTCTGCGGCCAAGGGCCCGCGGCGAGGGCCCGCGGCCTGGGCGGCCGGCGGGCCTCAGGAGCCGCTGACCGTCTCCAGATCGACGTCCGCGCGGGCGATGTCCCGGGCGTCCGCGGCGGTGGAGCGGCGCAGGGCCTCGTGCAGCCGGGCGGGGGTGAGGACCCCCAGGAAGCGGCCCTCGCTGTTCTCGTCGATGACGGCGATCCAGCCGGCGTCGTGCTGGAGCATCGTCGAGAACGCCTGCTTCAGGGACGCGCCCACCGGCAGCCAGGCCTCCATGCGGCGGGCGTGCTCCCTGACCGTGCCGGTCCGCCCGCGCGCGTGGTCGGCGGAGATCCAGCCGTGCAGGTCGCCGTTCGCGTCCAGGACGACCGCCCAGGGCGCGTCGAGCTTCCCGGGCAGCGGATCGTCGAGGCGCACCACGGGCGGCTGGTCGAGGTCGCTCTCCTCGATGGGCGTCACCGAGAGCCGCTTCAGGCCCCGGTCCGCGCCCACGAAGTCCGCCACGTAGTCGGTCGCCGGGGCGCCCAGGACGGCGGACGGGGTGTCGAACTGCTCGATGCGGCCGGCGCCGTAGACGGCGATGCGGTCGCCGAGACGTACGGCCTCCTCGATGTCGTGCGTGACGAACAGGACCGTCTTGCGTACGGACTGCTGGAGCCTCAGGAACTCGTTCTGCAGGTGCTCGCGCACCACCGGGTCGACCGCGCCGAACGGCTCGTCCATGAGCAGCACGGGCGGGTCGGCGGCCAGGGCCCGGGCCACGCCGACGCGCTGGCGCTGGCCGCCGGACAGCTGCTCGGGGTAGCGGCCGCCGTAGACGGACGGGTCGAGACCGACCAGGTCGAGGAGCTCGGCCGCGCGCTCGCGGGCCTTGGCGCGCTTGACGCCGAGCAGGTGTGGGACGGTCGCCGTGTTGTCCAGCACCGTCTTGTGCGGGAAGAGGCCGACCTGCTGGATGACGTAGCCGATACGGCGGCGGAGCCGGACGGGGTCGACGGTGGATATGTCCTCGCCGTCCAGGAATATCCGGCCGCTCGACGGTTCGATGAGCCGGTTCACCATCTTCATCGTGGTGGTCTTGCCGCAGCCCGAGGGGCCGACCAGCGTGACCAGCTCCCCCTCGGCGACCTCGAAGGACAGGTCGTCGACGGCCGTGGTGCCGTCCGCGTACCGCTTGGTGACGTTCTCGAACCGGATCATGGCTCCCCATTGTGGCCGCGGACGGCGGACGTTGTGTGAAGGCGGTGTTTCGCTCGTACGGCGACTCTCGGCCATTGTCAGTGGTCGGCGTTAGGGTCGCCAGCAAGTCAAAACGATGTGCGGGCGTGCGGTCCACTGGCATACGTTCGATGATGTGGGGGAGGTGGGCGGAGTGAGCGAGCAGAACTGCCTGGTGGCCAACGACTGGATCTGCGGGGAGTACGTCCGCTCCCGCAGCCAGGAGCTCACCGACGCGACGGTGCAGCACGTGTGGATCACCGTGGTCTCCGTGGCCATCGGTGTCGTCGTGGCCTTCCCGCTGGCGCTGCTGGCCCGCCGGTTCCGCGCCTTCGCCGGGCCGATCCTCGGTCTGACGACCGTCCTGTACTCGGTCCCCTCGCTCGCGATGTTCTCGCTGCTGCTGCCCCTGTTCGGCCTCTCGGCCTCCCTGGTCGTCACGGGACTCGTCCTGTACTCCCTGACGATCCTCGTACGGAACATCCTCGCCGGGCTGCACGCCGTCCCGGAGGAGGCCCGCGAGGCCGCCCGAGGTCTGGGCTACGGATCCGCGCGGCTGCTCTGGGAAATCGAACTGCCGCTGGCGCTGCCCTCGGTCCTCGCCGGGGTCCGCATCGCCACCGTCTCGACCGTGGCCCTGACGACCGTCGGGTACATCGTGGACTACGGCGGTCTCGGCACGCTCATCGTCAGCGGCCTCCACAGCGACTTCAAGGCGCAGGTGCTCACCGCGTCCGTGATCTGCGTGCTGCTGGCCCTGGCCGCCGATCTGCTGCTGCTCGGGCTCCAGCGGCTGCTCACTCCCTGGGCGCGGGTGACCCGCGCCCCCCGAATACGGCGGCGTGCGGCCCCGGCGAAGGTGGCTGAGGCGGCGTGAACGCGGTATCGGGTGCGTACGACTGGCTGACGACCGGTGCGAACTGGCAGGGCGACAAGGGGGTCTGGCACCGGCTCACCGAGCATCTGTACTTCAGCGGGGTCACGCTCGCCGTCTCCTGTCTCGTCGCGCTGCCGCTCGCGCTGTGGCTCGGGCACATCGGCAAGGGGGGCGCGCTCGCCGTGAACCTCTCCAACGTGGGGCGGGCGGTGCCCACGCTCGCCGTGCTCGTCCTGCTCACCCTCACCCCGCTCGGCCGGCACGGGGACCTGCCCACGCTCATCGCGCTGGTGCTGTTCGCCGTGCCGCCGCTGCTGACGAACGCGTACATCGGCATGAGCGAGGTGGACAGGTCCGTCGTGGAGGCGGCCCGCGGGATGGGCATGAGCGGTGGCCAGGTGTTCCGGCAGGTCGAACTGCCGCTGGCGTATCCGCTGATCATGACCGGGGTGCGGTCCGCGACGGTGCAGATCATCGCCACGGCGACGCTCGCCGCGGCGGCCGGCGAGGGCGGACTCGGCCGGATCATCACCGCCGGATTCAGCCTGCAGAACACGCCGCAGGTGGTGGCCGGCGCGTTCCTCGTCGCCGTGCTCGCGCTGCTGATCGAGGGCGCGCTGGTGATGGCGGGACGGGTCTTCGACCCGATGCGCGGGCGCCAGGGCACCGCCCGGTGACATCCGGCTTCTCGATACGCGGTGACCTCCCGGTTCTGGGCGCACCGTGATGACGTACGACTTCCGAAGAGGGGTAACGATGAACAGCAGAACGCGTCGGATGGCGGTCGCGGCGGTGGCCGTCGGCGCGCTGACCGCGGGGCTCACCGCGTGCGGCGGGGACAGCCTGGAGGACGACGGCCCCGACAAGGCGGCGGGCGGCGGCAAGGGCAAGCTCGTGGTCGGCGCGGCCGGGTTCACCGAGGCGAAGGTCCTCGGCGAGCTCTACAAGCAGGTGCTCGACAATGCGGGTTACAGCGTCTCGGTCAAGACCGTCGAGAACCGCGAGATCTACGAACCCCAGCTGGAGAAGGGGGCCATCGACATCGTCCCCGATTACGCGGCGACCCTCGCGGAATTCCTCAACGTGAAGGAGAACGGCCCGAAGGCGAAGCCCGTCGCCTCCGCTGATGTCGGCGCCACGGTCGCCGCACTGGAGAAGCTCGCCGGGCCGAAGGGCCTCAAGGTGCTGCCGGCCGGTGCGGCGGTCGACCAGAACGCGTTCGCGGTCAGCACCGAATTCGCCGAGAAGCACGACCTCAAGACCCTTTCCGACCTCGGCAGGTCGGGCGTCAAGGTCAAGATCGCGGCCGGCGACGAATGCGAGACGCGGCCCTTCTGCGCGCCGGGTCTGAAGAAGACGTACGGCATCGACGTATCAGGAATCGACCCCAAGGGCGTCGGTACGACGCAGTCGAAGCAGGCGGTCAGCAACGGCACGGACCAGCTGGTCCTCACCACGACCACGGACGCGACGCTGAAGAACTTCGACCTCGTGCTCCTTCAGGACGACAAGAAGCTGCAGAACGCGGACAACGTGCTTCCGGTGGTGAACGCGAAGGACGCCGGCGACCGGGCGATAGCCGACGCCCTGGGGAAGTTGACGGAAACGCTCACCACGAATGATCTTGTGGAACTCAACCGCAAGGTCGACGCGGAGCGCCAGAAGGAAGCCGACGTGGCGAAGGAGTATCTGGAGTCGAAGGGGCTGATCAAGAAGTAGCCGCCCCGCCTCTCCGGCGGAATGCGCTCTTCGCGGGAGTGAAGTGACGGGTCTCCCGCGGACCGAAGTGGCGGCCCCTGCAACGTCTTTGCGAAGACGTGGGAGGGGCTTCGCCCTGAGGTTGTGGCGCTTTCGCGAGGCGATGCGGTGATCGTGTTCGTGCCCGGGGCGTGTGAAGGGTGCGGGGTGGCTGTGTTTTTACCTCGCGGGGCACCATGATTCGCCTACGCGCGGTAAGTTTCTGGCCATGCCACGTGGACGTCACCGTCATTCCCCGCCCTTGCACAGGCTGCTGCCTCCTTCGGCGATCGCCGGCGTCTCGCTTCTCTGCGCCGTCGGACCCTGGCTGTTCACGGAGCCCTCGGTGCTCCGTGGGCTGGCCGCGGCCGCCGCGCTGACGACCGTGGTGGGTTCGGTCGTCATGCGCCGCTGGGACACGGCCGCGGGCAAGCGCGTCGCGGAGCTCACGCGCGCGCGTGCGGGCGACGAGTGGCGCTACGAGGAGCGGGTCGCCGAACTGGAGACCGACCTCGAGGAGTCTCGCGAGCTGCGCACCAAGCTGGAGCAGCGGCTGCGTGCCAAGCGGGCGGAACTGGCAGGCCTTCGCAACGAACACGCGGCGCTGCTGCGGCGGTACGCCACGGCGGAGACGGAGCGCGCGACCGCGCTGGAGAGCCGTCGAGTGCTCGCGATAGAGACGGCGGTTCCCGCACGGGCGCTGACCGCGGCCTCGGCCGACCGGACAGCGCAGGCGCCCGGGGCCGTGGCGTCCCCGGGGGCGTCCGGTGCCGCGGCGTCCGGTGCCGCCGTCCCGTCGGCGGGTCCGGGGTCCGCGTCGGCCGCCGAGGCGGCTCGTACGGTTCCGGCGCCGTCGCCCACTCCGGCGTCCGAGCGCACCGGCGCCGGCCTGAAGGACCCGACCGGCCCGGAGGACGGAACCCGCCCGGAGGGCGGCGAGTCGGGGGGCGACTCCTCGAAGCCGTTCTCCCCGACGGGTTCCTCGCTGTTCCTGCGCGCCAACTCGGCACTGGACCGGATCGTGGGCGAGCGGGCGGCAAACCCGAACTCCGGATCCGAGCCCGAATCAGCACCCGACCTCGATCCGGATCCCGAGCCCGAGCCCGAGCCCGAGCCCGAGCCCGAGCCCGGCTCGGGATCCGCAACCGAACCCGAACTCCAGGTGGACGCCGACGCCGATGCGCACACCGACGCTGAGGCTGATCGCGAGCCGGGTCCCGGCACGGACGGCCCCGGCCGCGGTGGACCCGCGAAGACCCCCTCTTCCAAGGGCGGTTCCGGCACGCAGGCCGCCGCCGCGGAGGGCCCGGCGAAGGACACGTCCGCGCGGCGCGGTCCGGTGAAGGACGACCCGGCGCAGGCCGCGTCCGGGCCGGCGCAGGTCCAGGAGGACGAGGCGGAGGGGAAGTCCGAGGCGGCCGACGGGCACCGGCGCGCGGCCGCCGCGCCCTCGGCAGGGGAAACCGCCTCCGCGACCGTCCGGCCGGTGCCCGTGCGACCGCCGTCCACCCGGCCCGCACCCGCCCGCCCGGCCGGCGCTGCCGCCCCGGAGACCGCCGCACCGCAGGCCCCCGCCGACGACGCGTCCGCGGCGGCGGCCCTCACCCCCGTGAAGCCCACGAAGCCCGTGAAGTCGGTCCGGCCCTCCGGGCACTTCACCGTGCCGACGGCCGTGGCGGTCGTACCGAACGCGCCCCGGCGGCGTCGGCGGGTCGAGGGCGGTTTCGACTTCTTCGGCACGCAGCAGGGCACGTCGCCGGACGCGCTGGAGGCCGTGCAGAACGAGGACCTCGCGGACGTCGTCGGCCAGGAGGCGCTCGCGCTGCACAAGGCCGAGTCGGAGGCCGTCCAGTTCAAGCCCGCGGACGAGGAGTCCCGCGGGGTCGGCCAGGTCATCGACCTGACCGCGCACGACGAGACGGAGCGGATCGACGTGGCGGGACTGCGGAGCGCGGTCTCCTGAGGCAGGACGGCCGCTGAGGCAGGACGTCCACGGGTTCACGTGAGGGCACCGGCACTGTCGCCGGTGCCCTCACGTCGTACCGGGCCGGGACCGCACCGCGCCTCTCCGGGCCGTCCGCAGGCGCTTCCACGGACCTGCCACCCCGGCCCCCGGTCCTGCGGGCCGCCCGTCGTGCTTCGTGCTTCACGCCATCCAGCGGTCCGGGCGGGCCTGTCCGCGCCCCGTGCGGGAGCGGTCGGCCTGGGACTGCAGGAGTGCCGCCGCCTCCCCGGCGTCCCGCAGCCGCGCCGTCACCGTCTTGTCGGCGCCGGTGTCCACATGGACGTCCGCGAGCCCCTTGAGGCGGGCCCAGGGCCCCTGCGCGAGCCGTACGCTCTGCACCTTCGCGTGCGGTACGAGGGCGAGGCTGCGGCGCAGCAGCCCGTGGCGCGCCACGAACGCCGTGTCGGTGACGGCGAGCCCGTAGCCCCGCCACCAGAAGGGCAGACACCAGCCGGCCCGGCGCGGCGGACGCGACAGCGCGCCCGGCACGACCACGCCGGGCAGCACCCGGGCGATCACCGCGTCGGCGATCTCGCGAGGAGCGACCGGGACGAGCACGGAGTTGGACGATCCGGCCACGTCCAGCTCGACGCGGACCCACCCGCGCCGCCGCCACAGCAGCGGCTCGACGATCCGCACGGTCTGCACCCGGCCGGGCGGCACCGTCTCGTGCGTACGGTCGAGGAGGCCGTGGTCGATCCGCAGGCCGTCCGGGGACTCGCCGACCGTCCAGTCGTACTCGGTGACGAAGCGTCCCACGCTGCTCGCGCCCGCCGCGCCGAGCAGCGGCAGGCCCGTCGCGAGAACCGTCCACACGCTGTGGGTGAAGAACCAGAGCAGCGACGGCACGACGAGCGCGGCGGTCAGGGTTCCCCAGGTGGCGCCGGTCAGGACCAGGGAGACGGCGAGGACACCCGCGGGCACGTGCAGCAGCCGCCGTACCGGCGCCTCACCGACCTCGTGGGCCGTCTCGGGCGCGAAACCGGCGGCGCGCGCGAGGAGTTCGGCGCGCAGGGCACGGGCCTCACCCTCGCCGAGGTAGGCGAGTTCGTCCTTCTTGTCGGTCCCTATGACGTCGAGCTTGAGCTTGGTGACACCGGCGACGCGGGCCAGCAGCGGCTGGGTGACGTCGACGGCCTGGAGCCGGTCGAGCCGGATGTGCGCGGTGCGGCGGAACACCAGGCCGGTACGGATGCGCAGTTCGGTCGCGGTCACCGCGTAGTGGGTGAACCACCAGGTCAGGAAGCCGTAGAGGGCGGCAGCCGGGACGAACACGGCCAGCCCGACGAGCAGCGTGGTCGTCGTCAGCCGGGTCAGCTGCGCCTGCGCCTGACCGGGGTCGTGCACCGCCCAGCCGGCGAGCACGGCGACGGGCGCCCAGGCCCGCCGCAGCGGAGTCACGGGGTGCAGGCGCTGCTCGACGAGCGCGGACGCCTCCGCCGGCGCCACCGCGCCGTGGGCGCCGGGAACGCCCACGGTCTCCGGCACCGACGTGTCCGCATCCGCGGTCCCCGGCGCCGACGTGCCCGGAACCCGTACGGTCCCCTGCGCCGACGTGTCCGGAACCCGTACGGTCCCCGGCACTGACGTGCCCGGAACCCCGGCGGGCCCCGGCAGTGGCGGGTCCGCGGGTGCCGGGTCGGAGGGGACCGGCGGCGGGGGCGGGGTCACAGGCCCGCCGATCGTGCCTCGCCGAGTTCCGTGAGCCGGTCCCGCAGCCGCTCGGCCTCCTCGGGGTCGAGCCCCGGAATGCGGGCGTCGGTCGCTGCCGCGGCCGTGTGCAGCTGCACGCTCGCCAGCCCGAAGTACCGCTCCACGGGCCCCGAGGTCACCTCGACCAGCTGCATGCGCCCGTACGGCACGACGGTCTCCTCGCGCCACAGCACGCCCCGGCTGATCAGCAGGTCGTCCGCGCGCTCGGCGTACCGCCAGGAGCGCCAGTTGCGCCCCAGCACCGGCCAGCCCCACAGCGCCAGACCGAGGGGGAGCAGCGCGAAGGCCGCCCAGCCGGGCCCGGCGAGCAGACCGAGGCAGAGTCCCGCGGTGATCGCCGCCAGCCCCGCCCACACCACCAGCAGCAGCCGTCGCATCCGGAGCAGGCCCGGCGGCAGGCCGGTCCAGACGGGCTCGCCCGCCGCGTTCTGTGTGGTCCCCGTCTCCATGCCGCAAGGGTACGTACGAGAGACTGTCCCCATGACTCCCACGACGGAGACCATGGTCGGTATCGGCGGCGCCGCGGAGAGCACCGACATGGTGCTCAACATCGGGCCCCAGCACCCGTCCACACACGGCGTGCTCAGGCTGCGGCTCGTCCTCGACGGCGAGCGGATCCAGCACGCGGAGCCGGTCATCGGCTACATGCACCGCGGCGCGGAGAAGCTCTTCGAGGCCCGCGACTACCGCCAGATCATCATGCTCGCCAACCGCCACGACTGGCTCTCCGCCTTCTCGAACGAGCTGGGCGTGGTCCTCGCCGTGGAGCGGATGCTCGGCATGGAGGTCCCCGAGCGCGCGGTGTGGATGCGCACGCTCCTCGCGGAGCTGAACCGTGTCCTCAACCACCTGATGTTCCTCGGGTCGTACCCCCTGGAGCTGGGCGGGATCACCCCGGTCTTCTACGCCTTCCGGGAGCGCGAGGAACTCCAGAACGTCATGGAGGAGATCTCCGGCGGGCGCATGCACTACATGTTCAACCGCGTCGGCGGCCTCAAGGAGGACCTGCCGGCCGGCTGGGCCACGCGCGCGCGTGAGGCCGTCGCCTCCGTCCGCTCGCGGATGAGCGTGTACGACGACCTGGTGCTCGGCAACGAGATCTTCCGGGGCCGCACGCGCGGTGTCGGTGTGCTGTCGCCCGAGGCCGTGCACGCGTACGGGGTGAGCGGGCCGATCGCGCGCGCCTCCGGCGTCGACTTCGACCTGCGCCGCGACGAGCCGTACCTCGCCTACCCGGAACTCCAGGACACGCTGAGGGTGGTCACGCGCCAGGAGGGCGACTGCCTCGCCCGCTTCGAGTGCCTGCTGGAGCAGACGCACGTCGCCCTGGCGCTCGCCGACGCCTGCCTCGACCGCCTCGCGGACCTGGCGCCGGGCCCGGTCAACCAGCGGCTCCCCAAAGTCCTCAAGGCCCCCGAGGGACACACGTACGCCTGGACCGAGAACCCCCTCGGCATCAACGGCTACTACCTGGTCAGCAAGGGCGAGAAGACCCCGTACCGGCTGAAGCTGCGCTCCGCCTCGTACAACAACATCCAGGCGCTGGCCGAGCTGCTGCCGGGCACGCTGGTGGCCGACATGGTGGCGATCCTGGGGTCACTGTTCTTCGTGGTCGGGGACATCGACAAGTAGGTCCGCGGAGGCGGCCGGCACGTCCCGCGGACCGGCCGGGGTGTCCAGCGCGCCGGCCGGCAGGTCCAGCGGTACGCCGACGGGCTGGAGCAGCCAGCCGAAGTCGCCGAGTCCGCCCGCGGCGGTGAGCTCGGCGGCGGCGCCCGCGTCCGCGAGGGCCCGTACGTAGGCCGCGGGGTCCGTGGCCGCCAGGGACAGCGGCGGGCGGTCGCCGCGCACGCCGAGCGCCCGCAGGGCCGCCCGCTGCGTCACCACGCGCCCGCCGGGCAGCGCGCACGCGTCCAGCGCCACGTGCGCCGTGAGGTCGCACGACCCGTCGGGCACGGGCGGGGTCTCGCGGCCCGCGCGGAAGCCGGTGAGCGTCCCGAAGGGGGGCCGCGCGCCCGCGAAGTGCGCGTAGTCCACGGCGACGGCGAGGCCCCGGTCGAGGGCGGCGACGGCGCGGGCCCAGGCGGCGTCCCTGGGGAGGCCGATCTCGGCCCGCATGCCCTCGGACGGCGTCGGCCACCAGCGCGCCAGCCACTCGGCGTCGGCCCCCGCGACGGGCGGTCCGAGCCGTTCCGTCCCGTCCCGGTGTACGAGAACCAGCCGCGGTACGCCCTCCGCGTCCGCCTCGGCCACCTCCACGGGGACGTTGTCGAGCCACTCGTTGGCGAACAGCAGACCGGTGATCCCCTCCGGGGGCTCCGGCAGCCACTCGATCCGGTGACCGAGACCGGCGGGCCGCCCGGCCCGCTCGACCGCGTAGCCGCGCGCGCGGGCGGCGACGTCCCCGGGCAGGACGGCGAGGACGCCGGTCACGAGTTCGCCCCGGCCCGCCGCCATGTCGACGAAGGCCAGGTCGGCCGGGCGTCCCAGGGCCTCGTCCACGCGGCACAGCAGCCGCGCCACGGCCCGCGCGAAGAGCGGGGAGGCATGGACCGACGTGCGGAAGTGCCCCGCGGGCCCCTCCGGGCGCAGGTAGAAGCCGCGCGGCCCGTACAGCGCCTCCTCGGCCGCCGCACGCCATCCGCGCCGGCCGTCGGCCGTCTCCCGCCGTCCGCCCCAGCCGTCCGCCGCCTCATCCGTCACCGGCCCAGGCTAGAGCCCTGCCGGTGGCCGGGCCGGCCCCGTCCCGGGGAGCCCGGTAGCCGCAGAGGACTGCGGGCCCTCCACCTTGGGGAGTACACGTGCGGGTTGCGGATCGATCCTCCGGTTGACCCCTGCACACACCAGGCCTACCTACTCTGGGTTACGTGCAGCGCCTCTATGACTTTCTCCGCAGGTACCCCACGTGGGTCGACTGCTTCTGGGCCGTCGTCCTGCTCGGGATCACCGGCGTGAGTCTCCGCAGTGTCAGCGGGGCGTCGGAGCACCGGGGGCCGCTCGCCGTGGCGCTCCCGGTCGCCGCCGTCCTGTGTCTCGTGATCGCGCTGCGCCGCCGGATGCCCGAGAAGATGCTCGTGCTGGCGGCGGCCACCGGCGTGGCACAACTCGTCCTGGACGTGGGGGTGTCGCCCGCGGACTTCGCGCTGCTGGTGATCATCTACACCGTCGCCGCGGACGGCGCCCGCTGGGCCTCCCGGTTCGCCCTGGTCGGCGGACTGTGCGCGGCACCCCTCTCCCAGCTGCGCTGGCCCCAGGAGTCGGCGGGCACCCCGGGCATCGTCCTGATAGCGGTCTTCCAGACCGTGCCGTTCGCGCTCGCGTGGGTGCTCGGCGACTCCATCCGCACCCGCCGCGCCTATCTCGCGCAGCTGGAGGAGCGTGCCGCCCGCCTGGAGAAGGAGCGCGAGGCGCAGTCGAAGGTCGCGGTCGCCGCCGAACGCGCCCGGATCGCCCGGGAACTGCACGACGTCGTCGCGCACAACGTCTCCGTCATGGTGGTCCAGGCCGACGGCGCCGCCTACGTCCTCGACACCGCCCCCGACCAGGCCAAGAAGGCCCTGGAGACCATCTCGGGGACCGGCCGGCAGGCGCTCGCCGAGATGCGCCGCCTGCTCGGCGTGCTGCGCACCGGCGAGCACCAGGAGGGCGGCGAGTACGTCCCGCAGCCCGACGTGGAGCAGCTCGACGACCTCATCGAGCAGGTGCGCACCGCCGGCCTGCCCGTCGACTACAAGGTCGAGGGCACCCCGCGCCCCCTGCCCAGCGGCGTCGAGCTGACCGCGTACCGCATCGTGCAGGAGGCCCTGACCAACACCCGCAAGCACGGCGGCCCGAACGCGGGCGCCAGCGTGCGGCTGGTGTACTTCGACGACGGCCTCGGGCTGCTCGTCGAGGACGACGGCAAGGGCGCCCCGCACGAGCTGTACGAGGAGGGGGGCGCCGACGGCCGGGGCCACGGCCTGATCGGCATGCGCGAGCGGGTGGGCATGGTCGGCGGCACCCTGGACGCGGGACCGCGCCCCGGTGGAGGCTTCCGCATCAGCGCCCTGCTGCCGCTCAAGGCCGCCCACTGACACCTGTACATACGTTCGCCGCACACCTGTACGTATCCTGTCCGATCCGTGTCCGATCCGTGTCCGATCCGTGCCCGATCCGTGTCCGATCCGTGTCCGATCCGTGTCCGATCCTGTTGTCCGGAACCCACCCGGCCGCGTATGCGCCCGACCCGCTGACCCCCGTACGTTTCTGAAAGGACCCCGATGGCGATCCGCGTGATGCTCGTCGACGACCAGGTGCTGCTGCGCACCGGCTTCCGGATGGTGCTCGACGCCCAGCCGGACATGGAGGTCGTGGCCGAGGCGGGCGACGGCGTCGAGGCCCTCCAGGTGCTCCGGGGGACCGACGTCGACGTGGTGCTGATGGACGTCCGCATGCCGAAACTCGACGGCGTCGAGACCACCCGCCGCATCTGCTCGGACACCGAGCCGCCGAAGGTGCTGATCCTGACCACCTTCGACCTCGACGAGTACGCGTTCTCCGGGCTGAAGGCGGGCGCCTCCGGCTTCATGCTCAAGGACGTGCCGCCGGGCGAGCTGCTGACCGCGATCCGCTCCGTGCACAGCGGTGACGCCGTCGTCGCGCCCTCCACGACCCGGCGCCTGCTCGACCGGTTCGCGCCGATGCTGCCCAACGCCGGCAAGCAGCCCCAGCACGCGGAGCTGGAGCGGCTCACCGGCCGCGAGCGCGAGGTCATGGTGCTGGTCGCGCAGGGACTGTCGAACGGCGAGATCGCCGCCCGGCTGGTCCTGTCCGAGGCCACCGTCAAGACCCACGTGGGCCGCATCCTCACCAAGCTGGGACTGCGCGACCGCGTCCAGGTGGTCGTCCTCGCCTACGAGACGGGCCTGGTACGGGCGGGCGGCCACGGCTGACCGGGGACGCGACCGGCGGGTGACCGGGGCCGACCAACGACCCAGTCCTCGCCCGGCGCGACGGTGTCGCGGCCGCCGCCATGACGGTCACCGAGCCCCGCTGCTTCGAGGAAGCGTCCACGGCCGGACAGGCCTCAGCGCAGGATGCCCTCCAGGAAGTCGCTGCCGAGGCGGGCCACCACGGTGACGTCCAGCTGGTGCAGGACGTACCGGCCGCGGCGGCGGGTGGTGAGCAGGCCCGCCTTCTTGAGGACGCCGAGGTGCCGGGATATCTCGGGGGCCGTCATGCCGTGCACCTGCGCCAGTTCGCCCGTGGTGTAGGCGCTGCGGGCCAGATGACGGCAGATCCGCATCCGGACCGGGTGGGACAGCGCCGTCATCCGCAGGGTCAGCTGCTCGACCGAGGGCGGGGCGGCCGGCTCGGGCGACCCGACCGGATAGTGCAGCACCGGCTGCCATCCGTAGCGGTGCAGGACCATCAGGTGCGGCCAGCCGAGCGTGGTCGGCACCAGCAGCAGGCCGCCGTCCGCCGTGGCGGTGTGACCGTCGGCCAGCTTGTCCACGACGATCCGCCCGGCGGGCTCGTCCAGCGTCACGGAAGGGGAGACCGAGGCCAGCGCCCCGGCGAGGCCCTTGCGGCGGAACAGGTCCGTCTTGTGCCGGGCGTCCGCCGCGAGCTGGTGCCGCAGCCGCGACCACGCCTCCGCGAAGAACGCCTCGTCACAGTCCTCCACGAACTGCCGCAGCCAGGCCCGCACACCCGGCGGGTCCTCCAGCAGCCGCCGGGCGAACCGCACCTGGTGCGGCCCGCGCGAGGCGGCCAGCTCCAGGGCACGCGCACGCAGCCGCGGGTCGGACAGCGTGTCGGGGCCGGGCACGTCGTACGACAGCGCGCACGTGAACTCGAGCGCCGCCGCCACGAACTGCTCGTCCGTCAGCTTGTCCAGCAGGTCCAGGTCCTCGGCGAGCGTGGCCCCCGGCAGTGTGGATCCGCCCGGGATGCCAGCGGCGGGCAGGAAGAGGTCCGAGAACGTCGTGCGCCACAGGAAGTCGGCCTCGCACATGCGGTCGGCGAGATGCGGGTCGAGGCCCGCGGTCACCGTGGTCGCCCAGCCCTGGAGCCCCGGATGGTGCCCCGGCTCGGACAGCGCGTGCAGCGCCATCCCCAGCTCGGCCAGCGGGGACGGCACGACGGCGACCCGCTCCCGCCGCAGCCCGGTGACGTCGATGCTCACGCTCATGCCCTCATGGTGCACCGCCCCACCGACAACGCCGCCGCCGATTCGACACCGGCCGTCGACCGGCAGGACAGACGCCGGGTACGGGCGCAGGCTGGGAGCACCGGGGCACCGCGGGCCCCCACCGGATCCCGGCCGTTCTCCGTCGCGAAGAGGCGAAGCGCCATGAGCATCACCCAGCAGTACCTCCTGGACACCTACCGGGCCCGGCAGCTCGGCGAGCCGCTCCCGCCCGCGCCGGGCGCCCACGACCGCCGGACGGCGCGGGAACTGCGCGACGTCCGGCGCTTCCGCGCCGTCGTGGGGGGGGGGGGGGGGGGAGAGAGGGGGGGGGGGGGGGGAGGGAGGGGGGGGATCGCCAGGCGGTACATGAGCCGCTTGCACTGGCGACCCGGAAATAAAGCAATGAGCGCC
>NZ_JBWKDS010000015.1:133700-168195 GCF_056435845.1 Streptomyces sp. NPDC043867
GTCGGCCGGGGCGGTCCGCTCCTGAAACCGGCTGCTCCGAAGACCCGGCCGGCCCGCCGGCGGATCCGGGAGGCCGCCGGCCGGTGGCTGCGCGCCCGGCGGTACGTGAGCCGCTGACACTGGCGCCCGGGCCCGGGAGCGTGCCCGGCGGCCCCGGCGGCCCCGGCGACCCCGGCGGAACCCGGCTAGTCCGCCGACCGCGGCGGTCCGCCCCTGAACCCGGCTAGTCCGCCGACCCGGGCGGCCCCGGCGGAACCCGGCTAGTCCGCCGGCCGGTGGCTGCGCGCCCGGCGGTACGTGAGCCGCTGACACTGGCGCCCGGGCCCGGGAGCGTGCCCGGCGGCCCCGGCGGCCCCGACGGAACCCGGCTAGTCCGCCGACCGCGGCGGTCCGCCCAGGAACCGGCTAGTCCGCCGCCGGCAGCCGCGCGACGAAGTCCCGGACGGCCGCCCGCACCTCGTCGGCCGTCCACTCCAGCCCCGCGGACCGCACCGACACCTCGGTCCACGACACCCCCGGCCCGCCACGGGCCCACGCGCCGGCGAACAAGTACGTCCCGGTGTCCTCGGCCTGGGCGACGGCCGCGTCCTCCAGCACCTCGGGGTCGTACGGCAGCCAGACCTGGAAGTCGTGGGTGTGCGGCTCCTCCGGGTGGACGCGCGCCCACGGCACCCCCGCGGCGGCGAATCCCTCGCGCAGCGCGGCGGCGACCACGCGCGCGTGGGCCACGTACTCCGGCAGCCGGGGCAGCTCCCGCTCCAGACCGGCGAGCGCGGACAGCACCGCGGGGAACTGCTGGACGATCAGGCCGCCGTACCGGTGCCGCCAGGCCTTCGCCTCGTCGACGAGGGTCCGCGGCCCGGCCAGCGCCGCCCCGCTGTACCCGTCGAGCGACTTGTAGAACGACACGTAGACGCTGTCCGCGAGGCCCGCGATCTCGTCCAGGGGCCGCCCGAAGTGCGCGGTGCACTCCCACAGGCGTGCCCCGTCGAAGTGGACCACCGCGTCGCGTTCCCGCGCGGCCTCCACCACCGCGGACAGCTCCTCCCAGGTGGGCAGGACGAAACCGGCTTCCCGGAGGGGCAGTTCGAGCATCAGCGCCCCGAAGGGTTCCTCGAAGTCGCGTATCTCCTCGGCGGTCGGCAGCCGCGGCTCGTCCGTCACCCGGACCGGGCGCAGCCCGCTGACCGTGCTGAACGCGTTCCGTTCGTGCACCTCGGGGTGGGACAGCGCGTGCAGGGCGACCGTCGGGTTCCCGGTGCGGGCGGCCCAGCAGCGCAGGGCCACCTGCTGGGCCATCGTGCCGGTGGGGAAGTAGGCGGCGGCCTCCGTGCCCAGCAGTCCGGCGACCCGCTCCTCCAGGGCCTCGACGATCCCGTTCCCGTAGACGTCCACGGACGCGTCCAGGTCGTACAGGCGCGCCGCGTCGTCCAGGACCGCCAGCCGCTCCCGGAGCGTGGCCCGGTGGCCGGCGCGGGCCAGCAGACGCCGGGCACCCCGGTAGGCGGCCGTCCGCCGCTCGCGCCGCCGCTGCGCCGAGGGCGCCCCGCCCGCTCCGCCTCCGGACCCCGGCACGGCCGCCCGCTCACCGTCCCGCGCCGCCCGCTCCTCGCCGTGCTCCGCCGTTTCGCTCATCCCCGGATCATCCCCCGGGGCGGCCCGCACCGGCACACGCGTTCGTGCTCCGCCAGGCCCGCGGAAACCCACAGCCTGTGGACAACCGGACGGCCCTCGAACCAATCGCGTTAACATGACGAGAAATCGTCCGGTACCCCGAGCGGACTGGAACGGGAAGGCCGCCGTCGAGTGAGTACATTCCAACAGCCAGAGCCCAAGGACCGCCCCGCGCGACTGACCGTCGGCGTCGTCGGCGCCGGTCGCGTCGGCCCGGCGCTGGCCGCGTCCCTCCAGCTGGCCGGACACCGTCCGGTGGCCGTCTCCGGGGTCTCCGACGCCTCCGTGCGCCGCGCCGCGCGGATGCTGCCCGACGTGCCGCTGGTGACCCCGGCCGAGGTCATGGAGCGCGCCGACCTGGTCCTGCTGACCGTCCCGGACGACGCCCTGCCCGGTCTCGTCGAGGGACTCGCGGAGACCGGAGCCGTCCGGCCCGGCCAGCTCCTCGTCCACACCTCCGGGCGGTACGGCACGCGGGTGCTCGACCCGGCGCTGCGGGCGGGCGCCCTGCCCCTCGCGCTGCACCCCGCGATGACCTTCACCGGCACCCCCGTGGACGTCCAGCGGCTGGCCGGCTGCTCCTTCGGGGTCACCGCCCCCGACGAGCTGCGCCTGGCCGCCGAGGCCCTGGTCATCGAGATGGGCGGCGAGCCGGAGTGGATCGCCGAGGAGAGCCGCCCGCTCTACCACGCGGCCCTCGCGCTCGGCGCGAACCACCTGGTGACCCTGGTCGCCGAGTCCATGGAGCTGCTGCGCGCCGCGGGCGTCGAGGCCCCCGACCGCATGCTCGGCCCGCTGCTCGGCGCCGCCCTGGACAACGCCCTCAGGTCCGGCGACGCGGCCCTCACCGGCCCCGTGGCGCGCGGCGACGCGGGCACGGTCGCCGCGCACGTCGCCGAACTGCGCAGGCACGCCCCGCAGACCGTCGCCGGCTATCTGGCGATGGCCCGCGCGACCGCCGACCGCGCCCTCGCCCACGGACTGCTGAAGCCGGAACTCGCCGAGGACCTCCTCGGGGTACTCGCCGACGGGGCGGCCCTGCCCGACGACGGGAGCGACCGATGACCACGCCTGTCCCGCGCACCGACGGGAGCCACCGATGAGCACCGCCCTGCTGCGCACCGCGGACGAGCTGCACGCGCGCGTACGGCACGGCAGGCGCGCCGTCGTGATGACGATGGGCGCCCTGCACGAGGGCCACGCCACGCTGATCCGCGCCGCCCGGGACCTCGCCGGCGCCGACGGCGAGGTGGTCGTCACCGTCTTCGTGAACCCGCTCCAGTTCGGCAAGGGCGAGGACCTCGACCGCTACCCGCGCACCCTCGACGCCGACCTCGAGATCGCCGAGGTGTCCGGCGCGGACGTCGTGTTCGCCCCCTCCGTGGACGAGGTCTACCCCGGCGGCGAACCCCAGGTCCGGGTCAGCGCCGGCCCCATGGGCGGCCGCCTGGAGGGCGCCGTGCGCCCCGGGCACTTCGACGGCATGCTCACCGTCGTCGCCAAACTGCTGCACCTCACCCGCCCCGACGTGGCGCTGTACGGGCAGAAGGACGCCCAGCAGCTCGCCCTGATCCGCCGCATGGCGCGCGACCTGAACTTCGGCATCGAGATCGTCGGCGTACCCACCGTGCGCGAGGAGGACGGGCTCGCCCTGTCCAGCCGCAACCGCTACCTGTCCGCCGAGGAGCGCCGTACCGCGCTCGCGCTGTCCCAGGCCCTGTTCGCGGGCCGCGACCGGCATGCCGCGCAGGAGGCACTGCGCGCGCGGGCCCGGGAAGTGCCCGCCACGCGTGCGCGTGCCGAGGCCCTCAGCGCCATAGGGGAGTCCCGCGCCGCCGCCGACGCGCACGCCGTCGCCAAGGCCGCCCCCGCGGCCGCCTCGGGGCCGGCCGCCGTGCGTGCCGCCGCCCAACTCGTCCTGGACGACGCGGCCCGCCTGGAACCGGCGCTGGTCCTGGACTATCTGGCACTGGTCGATCCGGCGGACTTCACCGGGATCGCGGACGACTTCACCGGCGAGGCGGTCCTCGCCGTCGCCGCCCGGGTCGGCACGACCCGGCTGATCGACAACATCCCCCTCACCTTCGGAGCCGCCACGTGACCGGCACAGGTACCGGCATACGCCTGCACGCCCCCGCCCCCGGCTGGTCCGTCGAGGCCGACGTCGTGGTGGTGGGCTCCGGCGTCGCGGGGCTCACCGCGGCCCTGCGCTGCGAAGCCGCGGGCCTGCGGACGGTCGTCGTCACCAAGGCCCGCCTGGACGACGGCTCCACACGCTGGGCGCAGGGCGGCATCGCCGCGGCCCTCGGCGAGGGCGACACCCCCGAACAGCACCTGGAGGACACCCTCGTCGCCGGCGCCGGCCTGTGCGACGAGGAAGCCGTCCGCATCCTCGTCACCGAGGGCCCCGACGCCGTACGGCGGCTGATCGCGACCGGCGCGCACTTCGACGAGTCCGCCGAGGGCGCCCTGGAGCTGACCCGCGAGGGCGGCCACCACCGCCGCCGCATCGCCCACGCCGGCGGCGACGCGACCGGCGCCGAGATCTCCCGCGCGCTCGTCGACGCGGTCCGCGCGCGCGGCCTGCGCACCGTCGAGAACGCGCTGGTCCTGGACCTCCTCACGGACGCCGACGGCCGCACCGCCGGGGTCACCCTGCACGTCATGGGGGAGGGCCAGCACGACGGCGTGGGCGCCGTCCACGCGCCCGCCGTGGTCCTCGCGACCGGCGGCATGGGCCAGGTCTTCTCGGCCACCACCAACCCGTCCGTGTCCACCGGGGACGGCGTGGCGCTCGCCCTGCGCGCGGGCGCCGAGGTCAGCGACCTGGAGTTCGTCCAGTTCCACCCGACGGTGCTCTTCCTCGGCGCGGACGCGGAGGGCCAGCAACCGCTGGTCTCCGAGGCGGTACGCGGCGAGGGCGCCCACCTGGTCGACGCGGCCGGCGTGCGCTTCATGGTGGGACAGCACGAGCTGGCGGAACTGGCGCCCCGGGACATCGTCGCCAAGGGCATCATGCGCCGCATGCAGGAGCAGGACGCCGAGCACATGTTCCTCGACGCCCGCCACTTCGGCGCCGACATGTGGGAGCACCGCTTCCCGACCATCCTCGCCGCCTGCCGCGCCCACGGCATCGACCCGGTCACCGAGCCCGTCCCCGTCGCCCCGGCCGCCCACTACGCGTCCGGGGGCGTCCGCACCGACCACCACGGCCGTACGACGGTCCCCGGCCTGTACGCGTGCGGGGAGGTCGCCTGCACCGGCGTCCACGGCGCGAACCGGCTCGCCTCCAACTCCCTCCTGGAGGGACTGGTCTACGCCGAGCGCATCGCCGCCGACATCGCCGCCCGCCACGAGGAGGACCCCCTCCACGCGCGCGTGCCGGCGCCCGTCCCGCACCCCGAGAAGCCCGCGCACCCGCTGCTCGCCCCCGAGGCCCGGTTCGCCATCCAGCGGATCATGACCGACGGCGCGGGCGTCCTGCGCTCCGCGGATTCCCTGGCCGCGGCGGCCGACCGCCTCCAGCGCCTGCACGCCGACGCCCGCGACGCCCTCGACGAGAACGGCAAGACGTCCGAACCCGGCGTCGACACCTGGGAGTCCACCAACCTCCTGTGCGTGGCCCGGGTCCTGGTCGCCGCCGCCCTGCTGCGCGAGGAGACCCGCGGCTGCCACTGGCGCGAGGACCACGCCGACCGGGACGACACCGCCTGGCGGCGCCACATCGTCGTACGGCTGAATCCCGACCGGACCCTCGCCCTGCACGCCACCGAGACAGCAGACTTCCCCCCGACCCTCCCCGAGGCCCCCGGCCCAGCCCGGACCGGAGGGATCTCCATGCCCCAGCCGTCGCCCCGTCCCCAGGAGCAGTGACCCAAGTGAGCACCCCCGACCTTCCCCTCGCCCAGAGCGGCGGCTGTGGCGACGGCTGCGGCTGCGCCGCCGACACGGACGAGGAGTACCTGGAGTGCGGGCTCGATCCCGCGCTCGCGCAGCTCCTGGCCGACGCGGGGCTCGACCCCGTGGAGGTCGAGGACATCGCGCACCTGGCCATCGAGGAGGACCTCGACCACGGCGTGGACGTCACGACCGTCGCGACCATCCCCGAGGACGCCGTCTCCACCGCCGACTTCACCGCCCGCGAGGCGGGCGTCGTCGCGGGCCTGCGGATCGCGGAGGCCGTCGTCTCGGTGGTCTGCACCGACGAGTTCGAGGTGGAGCGGCACGTCCTGGACGGCGACCGCGTCGAGGCGGGCCAGAAACTCCTCAGCGTCACCACCCGCACCCGGGACCTGCTGACCGCCGAGCGCAGCGCGCTCAACCTCCTGTGCCGGCTGTCCGGCATCGCGACCGCCACGCGCGCGTGGGCCGACGCCCTGGAGGGCACCGGCGCACGGGTGCGCGACACCCGCAAGACGACGCCCGGACTGCGCTCCCTGGAGAAGTTCGCGGTGCGCATGGGCGGCGGCGTCAACCACCGCATGTCGCTCTCGGACGCGGCCCTCGTCAAGGACAACCACGTGGTCGCCGCGGGCGGTGTGGCGCAGGCCTTCGAGGCCGTCCGGGAGGCCTTCCCCGAGCTGCCCATCGAGGTCGAGGTCGACACCCTGGACCAGCTGCGCGAGGTCGTGGACGCGGGCGCCGACCTGATCCTCCTGGACAACTTCACGCCCGCCGAGTGCGAGGAGGCCGTGGCGCTCGTCGGCGGCCGCGCGCTCCTGGAGGCCTCGGGCCGGCTCACCCTCGGCAACGCGGAGCTCTACGCGAATACGGGCGTCGACTACCTGGCGGTGGGCGCCCTCACGCACTCCGCGCCCATCCTGGACATCGGCCTCGACCTGCGCGAGGCGTCGACGGACGAGGCGGAGTAGGACCGATGCTGCTCACGATCGACGTCGGCAACACCCACACCGTCCTCGGCCTCTTCGACGGCGAGGAGATCGTCGAGCACTGGCGCATCTCGACGGACGCCCGCCGCACGGCCGACGAGCTCGCCGTGCTCCTCCAGGGGCTCATGGGCATGCACCCGCTGCTCGGCGTGGAGCTCGGCGACGGCATCGACGGCATTGCCATCTGCGCCACCGTCCCCTCGGTCCTGCACGAGCTGCGCGAGGTGACCCGCCGGTACTACGGCGACGTGCCCGCGGTCCTCGTCGAGCCGGGCGTCAAGACCGGCGTGCCGATCCTCACGGACCACCCCAAGGAGGTCGGCGCGGACCGCATCATCAACGCGGTCGCCGCCGTCGAGCTGTACGGCGGGCCGGCGATCGTCGTCGACTTCGGCACGGCGACGACGTTCGACGCGGTCAGCGCGCGCGGGGAGTACGTCGGCGGTGTCATCGCCCCCGGCATCGAGATCTCCGTCGACGCGCTCGGGGTCAAGGGCGCCCAGCTCCGCAAGATCGAGGTGGCCCGGCCGCGCGCGGTGATCGGCAAGAACACGGTCGAGGCCATGCAGTCCGGGATCATCTACGGGTTCGCGGGCCAGGTCGACGGCGTGGTCGAGCGCATGGCGCGCGAGCTGGCCGACGATCCGGACGACGTCACGGTCATCGCGACGGGCGGGCTGGCGCCCATGGTGCTCGGCGAGTCCTCCGTCATCGACGAGCACGAGCCCTGGCTCACCCTGATTGGCCTCCGCCTGGTCTACGAACGAAACGTCTCCCGCACGTAGGTCCGCCCCCGGGCGGGCGGCCTTCCCCGCCCGGACAGGCACGTCCTCGCTGCGCACCGGCACGTTTGCCCGCAGAGGGACGACCCGCACTCGCCCTCCTGCGGAAGGGGCCGTGCCGGTACGTCAGATGCCCGTTGCAGGTCGGGCAGGAAGCGCCGGTCCACCCACGTGACCAGGCCGCACGCCGACGTGCAACGGGCGGATGTACCGGCGCGGCCCCGACCCACCCACCGCAGCGAGGGCGCCCACCCACCGCAGCGAGGACGCCCACCCCCGGCCCCTGGAGCGCCCCGCCTCAGGGGAGAGGCACCCCACCCACCGGGCGAAAGACGCCACCCAGACCGCGCCACAACACCCCGTTATGCGGATTTTGTCTGATTAGCGCGTATCGTCGCCGCATGCCCACGCCATATGGATCCCGCGGCGGCATGGCGTTCGGCGCGGAGGAGCTGCGTGTGCTCCGCCGTGCTCTCGCCCTCGCCCTCCACCCCAGCCCCGCCTCGGCCGAGGACGTCCAGGCCTGTCTCAGGCTCGCCGAGTCCCTGGACGAGGCGACCCGCGAGGGAGAAAGGCTCCGGGCCTTCATGCTGGCCGACCTCGCGCGCTACCGCGCCGCCCTGCCCGGCACCGTCACCGGCTACCTCGCCCTCCTCGAGGACGTCCTCGGCGCCGGCTACCGCCCCGTCCCCGACGACCTCGCCGCCCTGCGCGCCCTGCGCGGCAACCCCACCGCGGCCGCCCTCCTGGCCCGCTGCCGCGTCCTCGCCGAGCAGGACGTCCGCGCCCGCCTGGCGGGCCGCGCCACGTCCGCCGCCACCCCCACCGTGCCGGCCTCCCGCACCCGCCTCCTGGCCCTCCCGGGCGGCCTGTCCGCCCAGGGCTCCCCGCGCGTCCGCGAGGCCGCCGAGGAGCCCGCCAAGCGGCCCGGTGAACGGCCCGGTGAACGGCCCGCGGAGCCACGGCCGCAGCCGCAGCCCCCAGTGAAGAGCCCCCGCCCGGACCGCCCCATCCCCACGCCCGGCGAGGTCTTCCCGCCGAAGCGCAAACCGGGCGGCCCGCCGGCGGCGGACCCGCATCGGGAACTCGCGGCGGGCTAGCTACTCTGGAGGCATGGACTACGTCTCCGCGCTCGTGCCCCCCGTCGTGATGGCCGTGTTCTTCATCGGGCTGATCGTGACGATCGTGAAGACCCAGGGCGGGGCCAACAAGGCCAAGGAGGACGCCGTCGTCGACGCCGCGCTCGCGCGCGCCGAGGGCGCCCGCCAGACCTCCCGGGACACCGACGCCTGAGGCCCGGCCGCGGCGGACGCGGCCGGGCCTTCACCTCTCCGTTCCCCTCGGCGTACGACTCATCTGATTTTCGAGTCGTACGCCCTTTTTGTTGCCGTTTGCCGGTGAAAGCGCCCGTCCGGCACGCCATCGGCGTCTTCTCCCACTATTGTTCTGGCTGTGCCTCGCCCATTGGGAGAACTCGAAGACGCGGTCATGACGCGGGTGTGGAAGTGGAACCGCCCGGTGACCGTTCGGGAAGTCCTGGAAGATCTTCAGCAGGAACGGTCCATCGCGTACACCACGGTGATGACCGTTTTGGACAATCTCCATCAGAAGGGCTGGGTGCGCCGCGAGGCCGAGGGCCGGGCCTATCGATATGAAGCGGTCTCCACCCGGGCCGCCTACGCCGCCGCCCTGATGAACGAGGCCTGGTCCCAGAGTGACAACCCGGCAGCCGCTCTCGTGGCCTTCTTCGGGATGATGAGCGAGGAACAGCGTCTCGCGCTGCGCAACGCGGTAGCCATCGTCCAGGGCCCGGAAACGCCCGAAACCCCGGATGAAACCCGCGACCGCCCCGACGAGAACCCCACCGCGACCCAGAACCCCGCCGCGACTCGGGACGACCCCGGGCGATAGCGTCCGCCCATGCCAGCAGAGCATCCCGCGGAGCATCCCGAACCCACCACAAAAGCCATCACCGTCCGCCGCGCGAGGACGGGCGACGTCCCGGCGGTGCGCCGCCTCCTCGACTCGTACGTGGAGCGCCGCATCCTGCTCGACAAAGCGACGGTGACGCTTTACGAGGACATCCAGGAGTTCTGGGTCGCGGAACGCGACGACAACGCCGAGGTGGTGGGCTGCGGGGCGCTGCACGTGATGTGGGAAGACCTCGCGGAAGTACGCACGCTCGCGGTGAACCCCACGGTCAGAGGCGCGGGCGTCGGCCATCAGCTGCTCGGTAAGTTGCTGCAGACCGCTCGCCGGCTCGGCGTTCGCCGGGTTTTCTGTCTGACCTTCGAAGTCGACTTCTTCGCGAAGCACGGCTTCACCGAGATCGGCGAGACACCCGTTGACACCGATGTCTACGCCGAGCTGCTGCGTTCCTATGACGAGGGCGTAGCCGAGTTCCTCGGTCTCGAACGAGTGAAACCGAACACCTTGGGCAACAGTCGGATGCTTCTGCATCTGTGATCGCCGCCGACTATTCCGGCGGGGAGGGATGCCGGGGTTCCCTATGTCCGAAACGCGCATGTTTCCGGTCTCCTCGCGGGCTGTGAGTCCTCGCCAGGGGTTTGTGTTTTTCCGGCAAAAGCGGTTTGCTTTCCGACGTACTGCAGTACTGCATATAACAAGGGGACGCGAAACAGCGGCGCACGCCGCCGGCCCTCCGCCCCATGGTTATCGATGAAAGGAAATCCGGTGGCACAGAAGGTTCAGGTCCTTCTTGTCGACGACCTCGACGGTGGCGAGGCGGACGAGACCGTGACGTTCGCGTTGGACGGCAAGACGTACGAGATCGACCTCACGACTGCCAATGCGGACAAGCTTCGCGGCCTTCTCGAGCCCTACGTGAAGGGCGGTCGTCGCACCGGAGGCCGCGCCGCGGGTGGACGCGGAAAGACGCGCGCCGCTTCCGGTGGCAGCCAGGACACGGCGCAGATCCGCGCGTGGGCGAAGGAGAACGGTTACGAGGTCAACGACCGTGGCCGCGTTCCCGCGTCCATTCGCGAGGCCTACGAGAAGGCCAACGGCTGAGCGCTCGCGCGCCGCAGCCGGACACGGTGGCAGTGCGTTGCCATCGTGTACACGACCCGTACGAGATCGGGGGCGACCCCACCGCCCCCCACGGCCGACAGTGTCGGCAGCAGGGGCTCGACCTCGCACCCCGGCTCGGGGGGCCGCAGCCAGACGGCGGCCCCCTGCGGACCGCCTCCGCCGGACCCTCCCGGCGGCACCGGCGCCTCGATGCGCCCGCCCGCGCCGATCGCGCGGAGATCCAGCGGCAGGGTGCCCCACTCCAGCCAGTCCAGCAGCCCCGGCAGTTCGTCGGCGCTGCCCTCGGCCACCAGCAGCCGCATCCGGTCCCCCCGAAGGGCCACCGGAGACGCCGGGCCCAGGTGCCGCAGCGCCGCATGTCCGGCTTCCGCGGGCACGTCCAGGACGTCGAAGCGCAGACCCGTGAGCAGCCCCGCCGGCGGTCCGGGCACGGTTGGCCAGCCCAGTTCGTTCTCGTACCAGCGGCGCACCGGATCCGCGGTGTCGCCGGACGTGCGGGACCCGAGCGGCCGACGCGGAGGGGGAACGGTGGGAACCATGCCAGGAGCAACCGTCCAAAGTGCCCTGGAGTTACGCTGGGTATTTCGATGAACGCACTGCGTGGCGAAGGAGGGGGCGTGCGGAAGGCCTCCCCGGCGCGAGGATGTTCGCCCATAGCGGAGGTGGAACCGGTGCGCGCGGCATGGAGTGTCCGTGCGTACGGGTAAGACATCCCTAGTGGGAGGGGGCGACACGCAAGGCAGGACGGTCTCACGTTCGCCATCGGCGTACTGATGGTGGGGGTAACTGCCTGGCCTGCGGGAACATCGTCTCGCACCATCGGGTTGGAGCAGATGTCGGCGTTCGGGGTCAGGAGGCCAAGGACGGTGTCGGCAGTTGGAATGAGCGGTCCCCGCTTGCGGGACTAAGCTGCGGAAGGACAGGGAGGGGAGCGTCCCCTTACTGCCTGACCGCTCTGAGGAGCGATTAACGATGTTCGAGAGGTTCACCGACCGCGCGCGGCGGGTTGTCGTCCTGGCTCAGGAAGAAGCCCGGATGCTCAACCACAACTACATCGGCACCGAGCACATCCTCCTGGGCCTGATCCACGAGGGTGAGGGTGTCGCCGCTAAGGCCCTGGAGAGCCTCGGGATTTCGCTCGAGGCGGTCCGCCAGCAGGTGGAGGAGATCATCGGTCAGGGCCAGCAGGCCCCGTCCGGGCACATCCCCTTCACCCCCCGTGCCAAGAAGGTCCTGGAGCTGTCGCTCCGCGAGGCCCTTCAGCTGGGCCACAACTACATCGGCACGGAGCACATCCTGCTCGGCCTGATCCGTGAGGGCGAGGGCGTCGCCGCCCAGGTCCTGGTCAAGCTGGGCGCCGACCTCAACCGTGTGCGGCAGCAGGTGATCCAGCTGCTCTCCGGTTACCAGGGCAAGGAGACCGCCGGCGCCAGTGGCGGGCCTGCCGAGGGCACCCCCTCGACGTCCCTGGTCCTCGACCAGTTCGGCCGGAACCTCACCCAGGCGGCTCGTGAGTCCAAGCTCGACCCGGTCATCGGGCGCGAGAAGGAGATCGAGCGGGTCATGCAGGTGCTGTCCCGCCGCACGAAGAACAACCCGGTCCTCATCGGCGAGCCCGGCGTCGGCAAGACCGCCGTCGTCGAAGGCCTGGCGCAGGCCATCGTCAAGGGCGAGGTGCCCGAGACCCTCAAGGACAAGCACCTCTACACCCTGGACCTCGGCGCGCTGGTCGCCGGCTCCCGCTACCGCGGTGACTTCGAGGAACGCCTGAAGAAGGTCCTCAAGGAGATCCGCACCCGCGGCGACATCATCCTGTTCATCGACGAGCTGCACACGCTCGTCGGCGCGGGTGCCGCCGAGGGCGCCATCGACGCCGCTTCGATCCTGAAGCCGATGCTGGCCCGCGGTGAGCTGCAGACCATCGGCGCCACGACGCTCGACGAGTACCGCAAGCACCTCGAGAAGGACGCGGCCCTCGAGCGCCGCTTCCAGCCGATCCAGGTGGCGGAGCCCTCCCTCCCGCACACGATCGAGATCCTCAAGGGTCTGCGCGACCGCTACGAGGCGCACCACCGCGTCTCGATCACGGACGAGGCCCTGGTCCAGGCCGCGACGCTCGCGGACCGCTACATCTCCGACCGGTTCCTTCCCGACAAGGCGATCGACCTGATCGACGAGGCGGGCTCCCGGATGCGCATCCGTCGGATGACGGCGCCGCCGGACCTGCGCGAGTTCGACGAGAAGATCGCGGGCGTGCGCCGCGACAAGGAGTCCGCGATCGACTCGCAGGACTTCGAGAAGGCCGCCTCCCTGCGCGACAAGGAGAAGCAGCTCCTCGCCGCGAAGGCCAAGCGCGAGAAGGAGTGGAAGGCCGGCGACATGGACGTCGTCGCCGAGGTCGACGGCGAGCTGATCGCCGAGGTCCTCGCGACCGCCACCGGCATCCCGGTCTTCAAGCTGACGGAGGAGGAGTCCTCGCGTCTGCTGCGCATGGAGGACGAGCTCCACAAGCGGGTCATCGGCCAGAAGGACGCCGTCAAGGCGCTCTCGAAGGCGATCCGCCGTACGCGCGCCGGTCTGAAGGACCCGAAGCGTCCGGGTGGTTCGTTCATCTTCGCCGGTCCTTCCGGTGTCGGTAAGACCGAGCTGTCCAAGGCGCTCGCCGAGTTCCTCTTCGGTGACGAGGACGCGCTGATCTCCCTCGACATGTCGGAGTTCAGCGAGAAGCACACGGTCTCGCGTCTCTTCGGTTCGCCCCCCGGTTACGTGGGCTACGAAGAGGGCGGTCAGCTGACCGAGAAGGTCCGCCGCAAGCCGTTCTCCGTCGTCCTGTTCGACGAGGTCGAGAAGGCACACCCGGACATCTTCAACTCGCTGCTGCAGATCCTGGAGGACGGTCGCCTGACCGACTCCCAGGGCCGGGTCGTGGACTTCAAGAACACGGTCATCATCATGACGACCAACCTCGGCACGCGGGACATCTCGAAGGGCTTCAACCTGGGCTTCGCGGCGCAGGGTGACACGAAGACCAACTACGAGCGCATGAAGAACAAGGTCTCGGACGAGCTCAAGCAGCACTTCCGGCCCGAGTTCCTCAACCGTGTCGACGACGTCGTCGTCTTCCCGCAGCTCACTCAGGGCGACATCCTCCAGATCGTCGACCTCATGGTGAGCAAGGTGGACGAGCGCCTCAAGGACCGGGACATGGGCATCGAGCTCTCCCAGTCCGCGAAGGAGCTCCTCGCCAAGAAGGGCTACGACCCGGTGCTCGGCGCGCGTCCGCTGCGTCGCACGATCCAGCGCGAGGTCGAGGACACGCTGTCCGAGAAGATCCTCTTCGGCGAGCTGCGTCCGGGCCACATCGTGGTCGTGGACACGGAGGGCGAGGGCGAGGCGAAGACCTTCACCTTCCGGGGTGAGGAGAAGTCGGCGCTTCCCGACGTCCCGCCGATCGAGCAGGCGGCCGGCGGCGCCGGTCCGAACCTGAGCAAGGACGCGTAACCTCCGGGTTCGCTTCACAGGGGCTGCCCCGGGACTTCGGTCCCGGGGCAGCCCCTGTTTCGTGTGCGCGTACGCGGGTCGGCGGCGTAGCCCCCGTCACATCCTCAGCGGCCTGGATCGTGTCCTCCGGTGACATGACGCACAGGCGTTTTGTCCGTTACTAGGTGGATTAGTGGATAGACAGGAACGGACAAAAAGGACCTTTGGCCCGTGGGTCGGGACCGAGGGCACGGGGTCGGCGAAGGTGAGGCGTCCAGGGCTGCTTTCCCGTGGAATCGAGGCCTCCAAGTGGGGCTAAACCTCCACTTGCGCCCGAAAGAAGCAGGAATCATCGCCTCGTGGCGGGTCTGTCAAGAAGTTGAAAGTTTTGAGGCGAACTACGGCATTACTTCGTAGATAGGCGGTTTGGGGCTTCGGGAGGACGCGGGTTACCAAGGGATGGTCCATCCGGCAGGTGCCTGTGCGCCGGGTGGTCCTGTGTGCCCCCGTCCCCGTCTTGAAGAGGTATCCATGTCGAAGCGCGTCTCGCCCCGTCACTCCCGCGTGTCCCAGCTCCGTGTGCGGGCGGCCGTCCTGGCCGCCGGGCTGGGTGCCTCGGTCGCGCTGGGCGCCGGGGTCGCGGCCGCCGACACCACGCTGGACGCCGCCGCTTCCGTTACCACGGCCAGTGCGGTGCAGAACCAGGCCGCGGCTCAGGCCAAGGCCGCCGCCGACACCGCCGCGAAGACCAAGAAGGCCGCCGAGACGGCCAAGCAGGCCGCCGCGAAGAAGGCCGCCGCGAAGAAGGCTGCTGCGAAGAAGGCCGCCGCCAAGAAGGTCACCTCCTGGGTCGACCCGGTGAAGAAGTACAAGCTCTCCGCCAGCTTCAACCAGGCCGGCGGCATGTGGTCGCACAAGCACTCCGGTCAGGACTACGCCGTGCCGCAGGGCACCGAGGTCGTCGCCGCGCACGGCGGCACCGTCGTGAAGACCGGCGGCAACGGCGCCGGCGACGGTCCCGCGTACGGCAACGCCGTCGTCATCAAGCACGGTAACGGCACCTACTCGCAGTACGCGCACCTGTCCCGGGTCGACGTGCGGGTCGGGCAGGTCGTCTCGACCGGCCAGCACATAGCGCTCTCCGGCAACACCGGGAACTCCAGCGGCCCCCACCTGCACTTCGAGATCCGTACGACCCCGAACTACGGGACCGCGATCGACCCCGTCAGCTTCCTGCGCGCCCAGGGCGTCACCGTCTGACAGACGGCACCGAAGGGCCGCGCGGCACCGTGGGTGCCGCGGGGCGCCGGTGGCTACGACGTGGCGGCGCCGTGCGCCCGCGTCACCAGATCGATGGCGACCTCGAGGACGGCCTTGCGCTTCTCCTCGGGGTCGCCTTCGACGTCCTTGAGGACGAACATCCCGGCGTGCATCGTGAAGAGCGCGCTGATGCAGCGGACCTGGTCGGGCAGCGCCGCCTCGGGTTCCTTGATGATGTCGAGCATGGACAGCATGCGGTCCTTGAAGGTCTCGCCGATGCTCAGCTCGCGTACCGTCGCCTGGTTCTCCTGCATGAAGCGGAAGAGCGGGGACGCGCCGGTGAGGGCCTGGCTGTAGCGGCGCAGCACCTCCTGCTTGGTGTCCAGGGAGTGCGGCTGCTGCCTGCCCCAGTCGATCAGCTCGTCCAGCGGCCTCGTCAGATCCTCGAAGAGGCTGATGAGGATCTCCTCCTTGGTCTTGAAGTGGTAGTAGAGCGCCGCCTTCGTCACGTCGAGGTGCTCGGCGATCTCGCGCAGAGAGGTCTTCTCGTAGCCCTGCTCGGAGAAGAGTTCGAGGGCCACGTCCTGGATGCGCTGGCGGGTGTCGCCGCGGCGCTGTCGCTTGGTGCCGTCCATGGTGCCGCCCATCTTCGTACTCCTCGCGCTCCCTGAAAACTTACTTGACGACCGGCTGGTAAAGCCACCGGAAACTTACTTGACGCCCGGCTAGTTAGCCGTCTACGTTCCTGAGTGTAGTGAACTTGCCGGGCGGCAAGTAAGTAGACCGAGCGGGATCGGCCGGAACCATGGGGTGGCCGTTCCAGGGGAGTGGGAACGATGGCGGACAAGACAGATGCGGTCGCACAGACCGACGAACGACCAGAGGACGCCGTGGCGACGGGTGGACAGCCGGCGGACGAGGCCGCGCAGAGCGGACCGCAGCCCCGCAGTGTGCGGGTGGTCCTGGGCGCGCTGCTGATCGCGATGATGCTCGCGATGCTCGACAACATGATCGTCGGCACGGCGATGCCGACGATCGTGGGCGAGCTGGGCGGCCTCGAACGCCTGTCGTGGGTCGTCACCGCCTACACCCTCGCCACCGCCGCCTCCACCCCGATCTGGGGCAAGCTCGGCGACATGTACGGGCGCAAGGGCGTCTTCATGACCTCGATCGTGGTCTTCCTGATCGGGTCGGCGCTCAGCGGCATGGCCCAGGGCATGGGGGAGCTGATCGGCTTCCGGGCGATCCAGGGCCTCGGCGCCGGCGGACTGATGGTCGGCGTCATGGCGATCATCGGCGACCTGATCCCGCCGCGCGAGCGCGGCAAGTACCAGGGCATGATCGCCGGCGTGATGGCGCTCGCCATGATCGCCGGACCCCTCGTCGGCGGCACCATCACCGACCACTGGGGCTGGCGCTGGTCCTTCTACATCAACCTGCCGCTCGGCGTCGTCGCGCTGGTCGCCGTCAGCATGGTGCTGCACCTGCCGAAGAAGCGGGTCGACAGCCGGATCGACTACCTGGGCGCGGGACTGCTGGCGCTCGGCATCACGGCCATCGTGCTCGTCACCACCTGGGGCGGCAGCGAGTACGCCTGGGGCTCGGCCCGGATCATGGAACTGATCGGCATCGGCGTCGCCGCGCTCGTCGGCTTCCTCTTCGTGCAGACCAAGGCCGCCGCGCCGATCGTGCCGCTGCACATCTTCCGCAGCCGCAACTTCACGCTGATGTCCGTCATCGGCTTCATCACCGGCTTCGTGATGTTCGGTGCCGTGCTCTTCCTGCCGCTGTACCAGCAGTCGGTGCAGGGCGCGTCCGCGACCAACTCCGGGCTGCTGCTCCTGCCGATGCTCGGCGCGATGCTCGTCGTCTCGATGGTCGCCGGACGGGTCACCACCAACAGCGGCAAGTACAAGGTGTTCCCGGTCGCCGGCAGTGTGCTGATGACGCTGGGTCTCTTCCTGCTCGCGCAGATGGACACCGGCACGAGCCGCCTCACCTCCGGGCTGTACATGGCGGTGCTCGGCGCCGGCATGGGCTGCCTGATGCAGATCACCATGCTGGTCGCGCAGAACAGCGTCGAGATGAAGGACATGGGCGTCGCGTCCTCGACGACCACCCTGTTCCGTACGCTCGGCTCGTCGTTCGGCGTGGCGATCATGGGCGCGCTGTTCAACCACCGGGTGCAGGACGTGATGGCCGAGCGGGCCGGTGCGATCGGCTCCCGGGTGACCGAGCAGTCCGCTCAGCTGAACGCGGCCGGCCTGGCCAAGCTGCCGGCCGTGGCGCGCGAGGCGTACCAGCACGCCGTCGCGTCGGGCACGCACTCCGCGTTCCTGCTCGGGTCGGTCGTGGCGGTGGTCGCGCTGGCCGCCTCGGTGTTCGTGAAGGAGGTCCCGCTCAAGGGGGCGGGACCGCAGGAGCCGGGCGGGGACGCGCAGCCCGCGGTTCCCGAGGCCGTCTGACCCGGCCGAAGTCCACCTCGGTGGGAAGGGCCCCCGGCGTTGTCCGCCCCGGGGGCCCTTCCGCGTCCCGGGCTCCCCGGCCCCGCGCCCTCGGAGGCACCACGGACGGGTGCTGGAGCGCGTCCCCGTACCTCACCGGCGGTGCCGCCGGGTCCCGCGTGTACGACCGCGCGTGGCGGACCGGTCACCCCGCGACGTCCGCCGGGCGTCCGGAGGCCACCGGCCCCCCGGCCCGCCCGGCGGGACCTGGATCCCGCTCACGAGTCCCGCGTGCCGGACAGGGGCAGCATCGGGAAACTCCCCGTGTTCGTGGGGGCGTGTTCCGGCAGCCACAGGACCGCCACCGCTCCCTCGGCGGGCACCTCGGGCGGAGCTCCGGCGGGGCGCACGTTGCGGAAGGTGAGGCGGGCGCCCAGCACGCGGGCCTGGCCGGCCGCGATGGTCAGGCCGAGGCCGTGGCCGCGGCCCGCCCGGTCGGCGCTGCCGGTGCGGAAACGGCTCGGACCCTCCTCCAGGAGCTTCTCGGGGAAGCCGGGGCCGTGGTCGCGGACGCGGATGACCCGGCCCTCGACGGACACCTCGATCGGCGGCCTGCCGTGCCGCGCGGCGTTGGCCAGCAGGTTGAACAGCACGCGTTCGAGGCGGCGCGGATCCGTGGTGACCTGCGACTCGTGCACCACCCGCACCTCGATGTCCGGGTCCTTCGCGGCCACCCGCCGGGACACGAACTCGCCCAGCGTGATGTCCTGCAGCTCGGCCCGCTCGGACGCCCCGTCGAGCCGCGCCACCTCCAGGACGTCCTCGACCAGGGTGCGCATGGCCTGCGCCCGGTCCCGCACCAGCTCCGTCGGACGGCCCGGGGGCAGCAGCTCCGCGGCCGTCAGCAGCCCGGTCACCGGGGTGCGCAGCTCGTGCGCGATGTCCGCGGTCACCCGGCGCTCGGCCTCGATCCGCTGCTGGAGCGCGTCCGCCATGGCGTCCACCGCCCGCGCGAGATCGTCGGTCTCGTCGCGTACGACACCGCCGATGGCGTCCCGCACCCGTACGTCCGTGTCACCCCTGGCGACCTGGTTCGCGGCCGCCGCCGCCTTGCGCAGCCGGCGCGAGAGCTGGCCGCCGATGAGCACACCGAGCGCGCAGCCGCCGAAGACGACCGCGATCGAGCCGATGATCAGCGCCTGGTCGAGGTCCTTCATCACGGTCGCACTGCGGTCGGTGAACCGCGTGTGCAGCGACAGCACCCGGCCGTCCTTGAGAGGCACGGCGGCCCAGATGTCGGGCACCCCGCCCGGCCCCTCGGCCACGTAGGTGGCGCGGCGCCCCTGCGCGACCTTCACCAGCAGGTCCCGCGGGATGGTCGGGTCGTCGACCTCCACCCCGAAGGACTGCGTGCGGCCGGACTCGTACATGCGCTGTGCCACCTGGATGCGCTCGTCCGCGAGATCGCGCGAGTTGTCGAGCATCGAGACACGGGCCGCGTTGTGCACGACCAGGCTGAGGGCGATCGCCACCAGCGCGCCGACCAGCGCGATCGCCGCGCTGAGCTTCCACCTGATGCCCGTGCGGATGCCTCTGTCCCCGCCGACCGCCGTGCCGGCCAGGACCAGGCGCCGAAATGTCCCCCGCATACCGCTGCTCAGGCCTTCAACTTGTAGCCGAAACCGCGGACCGTCTCGATCCGGTCCTGGCCGATCTTCGTGCGCAGCCGCTGCACATGGACGTCGACGACCCGCGTGTCACCGCCCCACCCGTAGTCCCACACGCGTTCCAGGAGCTTGTCGCGGGACAGGACCGTGCCGGGCGCGGACGAGAACTCCAGCAGCAGCCGCATCTCGGTGGGGGTGAGCGACACCGGCCGCCCGTCCCGCCGTACCTCCATGCCCTCGGTGTCGATCTCCAGGTCGCCGAAGGACAGCACCCCGCCGTCGAGCCCGTCCGCCTCCGCGGCCACGGGCCCCGCCGGTCCGCTCGCGTGCCCGAAACGCCGCAGCACCGCGCGGATCCGGGCGACCAGGACGGCGCCGTCGAACGGCTTCGTGACGTAGTCGTCGGCGCCTGCCTCCAGGCCCAGCACCACGTCGATCGAGTCGGCGCGCGCCGACAGCATGATCACGGGGACGGTGGACTCGTCGCGGATACGGCGGCACAGGCTGACCCCGTCCAGCCCGGGCACCATCACGTCCAGCAGCGCGATGTCGGGGCGGTCGGCGCGGAACGCCGCCAGGCCCGAGAGCCCGTCGGGCATGGCGGTGACCGCGAACCCGTCGCGTTCCAGGGCGAGCTGGGTCGCCTCGCGGATGACGTCGTCGTCCTCGACGAACAGGACGTGGGTCTGCTCTGCCATCCCTCTGCTCTCAGTTCGCGTCGGGGGCGGGCGAGTCGGTGCCGCCCACCGCGTTGCTGTAGTCGTTGTGGATCCGGGACTGCACGGCGAAGCGGCCCGCGGACCAGCCGTAGGTGATCACCTCTTCGCTGGACGGATACGACACCGGGTCGTCCTTCCCGTACAGCTGCTGCGTGACCACCAGGTCGCCCCGGTCGATCTCCGCGTAGACCGGGGGCGCCTCGGCCTTGAACACGTTCCGGTAGCCGCCGTCCTGCGCGCGGTACACGTACGCACCGATGCCGACGGCATCGCCGCAGGTCATCACGTTCACCACGATGTCGTCCGCGGATCCTCCGGTCAGGTTCCCGTAGGACACGTCGACCGGGTACTCGTCGGCGACGCACGGCTTCAGATCGCGCTTGACCGCCGTGCTGACCTTCGGGTCGTCCTTGAGGAGTTCGACGGCGTCGACGCGACCGGCCCGCCCGCTCGGCGTGGAGACCGGGGTCGTGGTGCCCGCGACCGAGTCGGCGCCCGCCGGGCCCTCGTCCCGGGCGCCGGTGCCGCCGGTGGCGCACGCCGAGGCGAAAAGGGTGAGGGCGGCGAACACGGCCGACGCCGTGATCACCGCCTTGGAGGCCCCACCGGGCCCGGTGGGGCCTGAATCTAGGCCGCGCAACGCTCCCGCTCCTCACGTTCGAGCGCACGGGCGGTGCGCTCTTCCCGGTCCCGGCTCTCCAGCTCCTCGCGGAGCCGGGCCAGCGCCCGGTGCAGCGTGCTCTTGA
Organism: Streptomyces sp. NPDC043867; assembly: GCF_056435845.1. NCBI lineage: Bacteria > Bacillati > Actinomycetota > Actinomycetes > Kitasatosporales > Streptomycetaceae > Streptomyces > Streptomyces sp. NPDC043867. The sequence goes on from NZ_JBWKDS010000015.1 coordinate 154,413, forward strand.
CCGTTCCGGCCGACATGCCGAGGGCGGCGGCCGTCTCCTCCGTGGACATCTGCTCCCAGTGTCGCAGCACGACGACACTGCGCTGCTTGGGAGCCAGCACCTTCATGATGTCCATCAGCAGGGCGCGGTCCGCGTGCTGCTCGGTGGCGTCCTCGACGCTCGCGTCCGGAAGCTGCTCGGTGGGCACCTCTTCGAGCTTGCGGGCCCGCCACCACTCGGTACGCGTGTTGATCATGACGCGGCGCAGATAGGCGTCGGCGAGCCGCTTGTCCGCGATGCCGTCCCAGCGGCCGTACGTCCGGACGAGCGCGGTCTGCAGCAGGTCCTGGGCGTCGACCGGGTCGGGGACCAGGCGGCGGGCACTGCGCAGCAGCGCGTCCTGCCGGGTGCGGACGTACTCCTCGAACTCGAGCACCTCTCCCTGCGCCATGCTGACCGCCTCCATCCCCGTTGCCGGCCTTGATCGCCGCCGGCTGTCCGTCGCCTGCGTGCCGCTGTCCCCGCGGTACGGGAATGAAGCTACGGAGGCGTTGTCACGGGGTTGTCCGAGGCAGCCTGCGGCGAGCGCTCGGCTGTCCGTCGGTTGTGTAACGGAAGTAGGAGACGGGTAAGGGGAGGCGCCGAGTTGTCGGAGTTCGGGGGATTTCAGCTGTCGGGAGCCTGTCGGGGGCCCATGGGTCCCTGTGATCCGGCCGGGCGGGGGACCCGCGGGTCCCCGTGACTCAGCCGAGCGGCAGCCGGTAGAGACCGCCCGGCATCGGCTCGACCAGCCCGTCGGCGACGAGACCGTCCAGGGCGCGGGCGCGCTGCACCGGCTCGTCCCACACGCGGTCGAGCGCCGCCTGCGGGACCGGCGTGAGGGCCTCCCGCAGGACGGCGAGGAGCCGCCCGCGGACCTGGCGGTCGGTCCCCGCGTACGTCTGGCCGCGCCGCGGCGGTCCCTGGTGCTCCGGCTTCCCGGCCAGCCGCCAGGCGCACAGGGCGGCGACCGGGCAACGGTGGCACGACTCGTTCTTCGCCGTGCACACCAGCGCGCCGAGCTCCATGGAGGCGGCGGCCCAGCGCGACGCCGTGCGCTCGTCCTCGGGCAGGAGGGCACGGGCGAGCTTGCGTTCGGCGGCCGTGGTCGCGTTCGGCGGGTACTGCGTGCCGGTGACCGCGCGGGCGAGGACGCGCCGCACGTTGGTGTCCAGGACGGCGTGCCGCTGCCCGTACGCGAACGAGGCCACGGCCGCCGCCGTGTACTCGCCGATGCCGGGCAGGGCCAGCAGCTGGGCGTGCTCGGCCGGTACGTCGCCGCCGTGCCGTTCCGTTATGGCGACCGCGGCGCCGTGCAGCCGCAGGGCGCGCCGCGGGTAGCCGAGCCGGCCCCAGGCGCGGACGGCCTCGCCCGGTGCCTCCCCGGCCAGGTCGGCGGGGCGCGGCCAGCGGGCCAGCCACTGCTCGTAGACGGGCAGCACCCGGTTCACCGGCGTCTGCTGCAGCATGAACTCGCTGACCATCACGCCCCAGGGGCCGGCGTCGGGACGCCGCCACGGCAGATCGCGGGCGTGCTCGTCGAACCAGTCGATGACCGGCTCGTGCAGGGATTCACCGGCGGCGCCGGGCGCCGCTGCGGACGGAGTGCTGGGCGTGGGCAAAGTGGGTGCAGTCATGACGGAACCGATCCTGCCACGGGGGAGTGCCCGGCCGCGGCCAGCCACGGGGGTGGGTCGTAAGACCCGACGATCGGCACAGGCGTGCCCCGGCCGGTCCGCGGAGGAGTTGATGGTCACGGACGGTGTGTGAAAGTCCGTTCTCGTCACGCACCGCGACCGGCGGAGCCTCGGCGTGGCGAAAGTGGGGGTGTGCGGCGCCCGACCGGGATGATGATCCGGAAAAGTTGTCGCTCCGGGCGGCGGGTGGCGCAAGGTGAGGGGACGATCTCTCGTACAGTTTGCGCCGTGGGATCTCTGCGCAATCCGGTCGGGCCGCTTCCCTCCTCCATCTACTGGCGACGGAGGGCCGTTCTGCTGTCCGTGGTCGGCTTGTTGGCGCTCCTCATGCTGTGGGTGATCGCCTCCGGCGGCGGAGGCGGCAACAACAACGGGGACGGTTCCAACGGGAAGAACCCGGCACCCTCGATCACGCCGGGGCCCTCCAGCTCCGGGCCCGCCATCAGTCAACACCCGGGCGGGCGTGACGAGTCGAGCGGTTCGGGCGACGGGGGCGACGGCGGCGACGGTGGCGGCGGCTCCGGAGCGGACGGCGGCGCCGGCGCGGGCACCGGGGGCGGCGAAGGCTCCACCGGTTCCGCGGGGGGTTCCGGCAGCGGGTTCAAGGACGGCGGGTCGGGCGAGCAGCTTCCGGCCGGCTCCGGACTCCCCAACTGCACCGCCGGATCAGTCAAGTTGAGGCTGCGCAGTGTCCACAACACCTACGCGCCCGGCAGGAAGCCGACCATCGAACTGACCGTCAAGAACTCCGCCTCCGGCGCCTGCAAGGTCGATCTCGGCCCGAAGAACACGGTTCTGACGATCACTCAGGCGGGCGGCGACGACGCCTTCTGGTCCTCGAAGGACTGCCCCAAGGGGTCCGGCAGCCTCCTCCTGCGCGTCCCGGCCGACGGTCACGTGACCCGCACCCTGGAATGGGACCGCAAGGCGAGCGCCCCCGAGTGCGCGACACCTCCGGCGGGTTCGGCGTCCGCCGGCACCTACCTGGTGGAGGCGAAGGCGCCGGGCCTGGCGAAGGCGCAGACGTCCTTCGTACTGGAGAAGGACTGACGGGACCGGAGCCCAGGGGCGCTTCGGCCCCTGGGCGGAACTCGGGTCGGTCAGGAGAACCGTCGGTCACAGCCGGCCCGATCCAAACGACAGGCCCTAGACGTACCGCTCGAGGATCGACGACTCCGCCAGGCGCGAGAGGCCCTCGCGGACGCTGCGGGCACGCGCCTCGCCGACCCCGTCGACCGTCTGCAGGTCGTCGACGCTCGCGGCGAGCAGCTTCTGCAGGCCGCCGAAGTGCTCCACGAGCCGGTCGATGATCGCGCCGGGCAGCCGCGGCACCTTCGCCAGCAGCCGGAAGCCGCGCGGCGAGACCGCCGAGTCGAGCGCTTCCGGGGAGCCGGTGTAACCCAACGCGCGGGCCACCGTGGGCATTTCCAGCAGCTCCGCGTGCGACAGCGCGTCCAGCTCGGAGAGCGCCTCGTCGACCGTGCGCGAACGCTTGGCGGTCGGCTCGGGCACGTAGTCCCGCACGACGAGTTCACGCTCCGGCTCCACGCCGGCGATCAACTCGTCGAGCTGGAGCGCCAGAAGACGTCCGTCCGTGCCGAGCTCGACCACGTACTCGGCGATCTCGGTGGCGATCCGGCGCACCATCTCCAGCCGCTGGGCCACCGCCGACACGTCCCGGACGGTGACCAGGTCCTCGATCTCCAGCGCCGACAGCGTGCCCGCGACCTCGTCGAGACGGAGCTTGTAGCGCTCCAGGGTGGCGAGGGCCTGGTTGGCGCGGGAGAGGATCGCCGCGGAGTCCTCCAGAACACGGCGCTGACCGTCCACGTACAGGGCGATCAGCCGCATCGACTGGGAGACCGAGACGATCGGGAAGCCGACCTGCTTGGAGACCCGGTCCGCGGTGCGGTGGCGGGTGCCGGTCTCCTCGGTCGGGATGGTCGGGTCGGGCACCAGCTGCACGCCGGCCCGCAGAATCTTGGTGATGTCCTTGTCGATGACGATGCCGCCGTCGAGCTTGCACAGCTCGCGCAGTCGGGTCGCGGTGAACTCGACGTCCAGGACGAAACCGCCGGTACACATCGACTCGACGGTCTTGTCCCAGCCGAGCACGATGAGTCCGCCGGTGTTGCCGCGGAGAATACGCTCGAGCCCGTCGCGCAGCGCCGTGCCGGGTGCCACGGCGCTCAGCGAGGCGCGCATCAGGCCATCGGCACCGGAGCTCCCACCGGACTTTCCGGGAGCTGCTGCCCGGTCGTTGGCTGCCACTGCACTCCTCCGGTCGCGGGTTTCCGGTCGCCCTCGGTTCGTACGGACGGGCGAGACCTGGGCAAAGTCTACCGGCGCTCTCCGTCCTCCCGTGGGGCCTCTTTCCGACGGGAGCGCGGAAGGACGCGCAGGGCGTCGCCCATGTCGGCCACCTCGACCACCTTCATACCGGGCGGAATCCTCCCCGGGTCGGTCGGGACGAGGGCGTGCGTGAAGCCCAGGCGGTGCGCCTCGGCCAGCCGTCGCTGGACGCCCGTCACCCTTCTGACCTCGCCCGCGAGCCCCACCTCGCCGATCGCGACGAGGTTTTTCGGGAGCGGGGTGTCACTCGCCGCGGAGGCCAGCGCGAGCGCGATCGCGAGGTCCGCGGCGGGCTCCGAGAGCTTCACGCCACCGACCGTCGCGGAGTAGATGTCCCGCTTTCCGAGAGCGGTGATCCGGCCGCGCTGCTCCAGAACGGCGAGCATCATCGACACCCGGGAGGTCTCCAGGCCCGAGGTCGTGCGGCGGGGAGAGGGGATCTGGGAGTCGACGGTCAGCGCCTGCACCTCGGCCACCAGCGGGCGGCGGCCCTCCAGCGTGACCGTCAGGCAGGTGCCCGGGACCGCCTCGGCGCGGCGGGTGAGGAAGAGGCCGGAGGGGTCGGCCAGACCCGTGATTCCCTCGTCGTGCAGCTCGAAGCAGCCGACCTCGTCCGTCGTGCCGTAGCGGTTCTTGACGCCGCGTACGAGACGCAGGCGCGCGTGCCGGTCGCCCTCGAAGCTGAGGACGACGTCCACGAGGTGCTCCAGCAGGCGCGGTCCCGCGATCGCGCCGTCCTTGGTGACGTGACCCACCAGCAGGGTGGACATCCCACGGTCCTTCGAGGCGCGGATCAGGGCGCCCGCCACCTCGCGGACCTGGGCCATGCCGCCGGGGGCGCCGTCGATCTCGGGGGAGGCGACGGTCTGGACGGAGTCGAGGATCAGCAGCGACGGCTTGACGGCGTCCAAGTGGCCGAGGACCGCGGCCAGGTCGGTCTCCGCGGCGAGATACAGGTGGTCGTCGATCGCCTTGATGCGGTCGGCCCGCATCCGGACCTGGCTCGCCGACTCCTCACCGGTCACGTACAGCGTGCGGTGCTCGTCGCTCGCCGACTTGGCCGCCACGTCCAGGAGCAGCGTGGACTTGCCGACACCCGGCTCGCCCGCGACGAGGACGACGGCGCCGGGGACCAGGCCGCCGCCGAGGACGCGGTCCAGCTCGGGCACGCCGGTGCTGCGCGCGGTGGCCTGGCGGCCGTCGACCTGGCCGATGGGCACCGCGGACGTGGTGACCCGGCCCGCTGCCGTCGTACGGACCGCGGGCGTGCCGTACTCCTCGACCGTGCCCCATGCCTGGCACTCGGGGCAGCGGCCGAGCCACTTGGCCGTCTGCCAGCCGCACTCGGTGCAGCGGTAGGACGGTCGGTCCTTCGCGGTTTTCGTACGGGCAGCCATGGGGGGAACCGTAGCCGAGGCCACCGACAGTCCCCCGGCCGGTGCCGGGTGCCTCACTGCCGGTGATCGCCGCCCGTGAGGGTGTGGGCCACGGGACGGGGCCGCTGTCCCCTTATGAGGGATCGTTTCACCCGTACGGATTAAATGTGCTCAAGGCGGAGGAAGGGGCCACCACTCGGCGCCTACGGTCGCACGGGTGAAGAGCAGCAGTCCGGAGACCTCGACGCACACCACCGGCGCGCACCGGGCGCACCCAGACGCTCGCAAGCGGGTGACAGCTCCCCGCGGCGCCTCGAACCGCCCCCCGGCGCATCGCCCTCCCGCGCGCTACGAGCCCTATCTGGACGGCCTGTTCACGTACTGCCTGTCCGTGCTCTGCGACCACGACGCGGCCACCGCGGCACTGGGCGACGTCCTTGTGCTCGCCGAGCGCCGGGGGGCGCGCGGACCGGACTCCGCGGACGACCGCAGGGCGTGGCTGTACGCACTCGCGCGCTGGGCCTGTCTGCGCAAGCTCGCCGAGACCCGGCGCCGGCGCCAGGCGGCGCACGCCTCCGGCAGGCGCGTGGCCCACCGGGATGGCGCCCACCGGGATGGCGCCCATCGGGATGGCGCCCATCGGGATGGCGCCCACCGCGGTGGCGTCCCCCGCACAGGCGCCGCCGAGGACGGCGCCCCCGGGAGGGACGCTCTCAAGGAGGCCGCCGACCGGCGCGCGGCCGAGGTGGTGGGCCGCTCGGTCCCCGAGGAGGTCCAGCAGCGGCGCCGGCGCGAACTCGCCCTGCTGGCCTGGCCGGAGGCCGCCGGCACCACGCCCGAGCAGCGTGAGGCGCTCGAACTGGCCGTGCGCCACCAGCTCGCCGCCCACGAGGTCGCCGCCGTCCTCGGGATGGACCCGGCGGCCGCGCGGGAACTGCTCGCCACCGCCGCCTGCGAGGTGGAGCGCACGCGTGCCGCCCTCGCCGTCGTGGAGACCGGCACCTGCCCGAGCGTCGCCCGCCTCACCGGCGACCACCAGCTCGTCCTGAGCACCACCCTGCGCCGTGAACTCGTCCGGCACGTCGACGACTGCCCGCGCTGCCGCCGTACCGCCGAGCGCGCAGTGCCCGGCGCCTGGCCGGGGACCAGCGTCACGCCCGCCGCGCTCCCCGTCCTCGAGGCCCCGCGCGCGGCCCTGCATCTCGCGATGGTCCCGCGCGCGCGAGGTCACGGTCCGCGGTTCGACCGGCGGGGCTTCCCGATGGACCCGAAGGACCACGCCGCGCGCCGGGACCGGCTCCGCGCGCGTGCCGTCACGACCACCGTGGTCGCCACGGTCGTCGCCGCACCCGTCCTCGCGCTGTGGGCGGCCTACCGGGGGGCGCCCCTCACCGGGGAGGGCACGGACGGCCGCCCCGTCACCGCGAACGAGGCGCACGGCCCCGACGGCCTCGGCGGCGACGGGACCGGCTACGAGAACGCCGGGAACGCCAGCACCCGGCCCGACGGCCGTTTCTCCGGGGGCGACCGCTCCTCGGACGTCTCCGTGGAGGTCGTCAGCGCCAAGGCGGGCGGCGGGAAGAGCGCGGGACAGCTCGGGGTGACGGCCGGGAACACCGGCGACACGACGCTCATCACCCTGACCGCGACCGGGAGTTCACCGGTCCGCTGGTCCGCGTCCACGGGCGCCCCCTGGCTCTACCTGAGCCAGTCCTCCGGGACGCTCGAGCCGGGCGAGTCGCTGACGGTCCGGGTGTACGTCGACCATCTGCGGGAGCCGGCCGGCTCCTGGACCGCGCGGGTGGCGATCGCGCCGGCGGGAGCGGTGGTCACGATCACCGGATTCGGCACGGCGGGACCGTCGAACCCGGACCCGCGGCCGAGTCACCCGGCGCCGTCCGACCCGGGTCCGCGGCCTGGCACCCCGACCCCCTCCGACCCCGGCCCGACGCCCTCCGATCCCGGTCCGCGGCCGAGCGACCCGGCGCCCAGCGACTCGGCGAGCCCCGACCCGGGCGGCTCGGAGCCGCCGGGCGGCGGGGCGAGCCCGTCCCCGTAGCGGGCGGGGCTCAGCCCACGGGGTCCGCGGGATGCGGCGCGAACAGCGGGAGCTGCGAGGCGAGCCGCTCCTCGCACAGCTCGACCAGCCGGTCGTATCCCGCCTTGCCCATCAGCTCGACCAGCTCCGGCCGGTACGAGACGTAGACGGGGTCGCCCGCGCCGTGCGCCGAGGTCGCCGACGTGCACCACCAGTGCAGGTCGTGGCCGCCCGGACCCCAGCCGCGGCGGTCGTACTCGCCGATGGACACCTGGAGCACGCGGGTGTCGTCGGGGCGGTCGATCCACTCGTACGTCCGCCGCACGGGCAGCTGCCAGCAGACGTCGGGCTTGGTCTCCAGCGGCTCGCGGCCCTCCCGCAGGGCCAGGATGTGCAGCGAGCAGCCCATGCCGCCCTCGAAGCCGGGCCGGTTCTGGAAGATGCACGACCCGTTGTACGGCCGGGTCTGGCGCTCGCCGTCCTCGTCCTCCGACACCCAGCCGGTGGCGGTGCCGATGTCGTGGTGCTGCCAGATGTCCGGCGTGAGCCGCGCCACATACCCGGCCACGCGCTTCTCGTCGTCCTCGTCGGAGAAGTGCGCGCCCAGCGTGCAGCAGCCGTCGTCCGCGCGGCCCGCCTGGATGCCCTGGCAGCCGCTCCCGAAGATGCAGTTCCAGCGGGAGGTCAGCCATGTCAGGTCACAGCGGAACACCTGCTCGTCGTCGGCCGGATCCGGGAATTCCACCCAGGCGCGGGCGAAGTCGAGCCCCTGTTCGTCCGCCTTCAGGAGCTTCTTGGACCTGGACGCCTTCGCCTGCGAAGGTTCCTTGGTCGATTTGTCGGGCTTCGCCTTTTTCGTCTTTGGCACCCGTCCAGGGTAAGTCGCCGGAGTCCGCTCCGGGCACTGCCATCCGGACTGCGGGCAGTAGCGTTCCGTACATGAGACTCGGTGTCCTCGACGTGGGTTCGAACACGGTGCATCTGCTGGTGGTGGACGCGCACCCCGGCGCGCGCCCGCTGCCCGCGCACTCGCACAAGGTGGAGTTGCGGCTCGCCCAGCTTCTCGACCCGGACGGTGCCATCGGCCCGGACGGCGTCGACCGGCTGATATCGGTCGTCCATGAGGCGATGCAGGCGGCCGAGGACAAGGGCGTGGAGGAGCTGCTGCCGTTCGCGACCTCCGCGGTGCGCGAGGCCAGCAACGCGGACGACGTGCTGTCCCGCGTGCACGCCGCGACCGGCGTCGAACTCCAGGTCCTGTCCGGCGCGGAGGAGGCCCGGCTCACCTTCCTCGCCGCCCGCCGCTGGTTCGGCTGGTCGGCCGGGAAGCTGCTCGTCCTGGACATCGGCGGCGGTTCCCTGGAGATCGCCTACGGGGTGGACGAGGAGCCGGACACGGCGGTGTCGCTGCCGCTGGGGGCGGGGCGGCTGACCGCCGGGTGGCTGCCCGGGGATCCGCCGGAGCCGGGGGCCGTCAAGTCCCTGCGCCGCCATGTGCGGGCGCAGATCGCCCGTAGCGTCGGCGAGTTCACCCGCCTCGGCGCTCCCGACCACGTGGTCGCCACGTCGAAGACCTTCAAGCAGCTCGCCCGCCTGGCCGGCGCCGCGCGTTCCGCGGAGGGGCTCTACGTCCCGCGTGAGCTGAAACGGCAGTCGCTCGAGGGGTGGGTGCCGAAGCTCGCCGGCATGACCACCGGCGAGCGGGCCGAGCTTCCCGGCGTGTCCGAGGGGCGGGCCGGGCAGCTGGTCGCCGGGGCGTTGGTGGCGGAGGCCACGATGGATCTCTTCGGGGTGGAGACGCTGGACATCTGCCCCTGGGCCCTCAGGGAGGGCGTGATCCTCCGCCACCTGGACCACATGCCCCCGACGTAAACCGACCGGCGCCGGGGCGAAACGGCGACCCGGCGCCGACGGGATGCCGCCCGCGCCCACCGCCCCGGCCGGGGGCCCGTACGGCGATCGGCCCGCCCCGCACCCGCCCGCGCCCGCCTGCATCCGCCCTCCCGGCCGGGGGCCCGTACGGCGATCGGCACTCCCCGCACCCGCCCTCCGCCCCGCACCGCAATCGGCACTACCCGCACCCGCCCTCCCGGCCGGGGGCCCGTACGGCGATCGGCACACCCCGCACCCGCCCGCGCCCTCCGCCCCGCACCACAACCGGCACACCCCGCACCCGCCCTCCCGGCCGGGGGCCCGTACGGCGATCGGCACACCCCGCACCCGCCCGCGCCCTCCGCCCCGCACCGCAACCGGCACTACCCGCACCCGCCCTCCCGGCCGGGGGCCCGTACGGCGATCGACACGACCCGCACTCGCCCTCCTACGGAAGGGGCCGTGGCGGTACATCAAATGCCCGTTGCAGGTCGGGCACGAAGCGCCGGTCCACCCCTTGACCAAGCCGCACGCCCGACATGCAACGGGCGGATGTACCGGCGCGGCCCCGCCCCACCCACCGCAGCGAAGGCGCCCACCCACCGCAGCGAAGGCGCCCACCCACCGGAGCGAAGGTGCCCCAGCACCGCAGCGAGGACGCCCCCCGCACCGCAGCGAGGACGCCCCGCACCGCAGCGAGGACGCCCCGCACCGCAGCGAGGACGCCCTGCACCGCAGCGAGGACGCCCCGCACCAGAGCGAGGGCGCCCCACCCAAGGCGCCCCCGCCAGACACCCGCCCCGTACTCTGTCCCTCGTGGCAGAACCAGTGGTGCGCATCCCGGATGCGAAGGTCGCCCTGTCCACGGCCTCCGTGTATCCGGAGTCGACGGCGACGGCCTTCGAGATCGCCGCGCGCCTCGGCTACGACGGCGTCGAGGTCATGGTCTGGACCGACCCGGTCAGTCAGGACATCGAGGCCCTGCGCAGACTCAGCGACTACCACCGGATGCCGATCCTCGCGGTCCACGCCCCCTGCCTCCTGATCACGCAGCGCGTGTGGTCCACCGACCCGTGGACCAAGCTCCAGCGCGCCCAGGCAGCCGCGGAGAAACTCGGCGCCGGCACCGTCGTCGTACACCCCCCGTTCCGCTGGCAGCGCCAGTACGCCCGGGACTTCGTCGACGGCATCTGGCGGATGGCCGGCGAGACGGACGTCAGGTTCGCGGTCGAGAACATGTACCCCTGGCGCTACCGCGACCGCGAGATGCTCGCCTACGCGCCCGACTGGGACGTGACGAAGGAGGACTACCGTCACTTCACCATCGACCTCAGCCACACCGCGACGGCCCGCACGGACGCCGTGCGGATGATCGACCGCATGGGCGACCGCCTCGGCCACGTCCACCTCGCGGACGGCAACGGCTCCAGCAAGGACGAGCACCTCGTCCCGGGCCGCGGCACGCAGCCCTGCGCCGAGGTGCTGGAGCGCCTCGCGACCACCGGTTTCGACGGCCACGTCGTCATAGAGGTCAACACCCGCCGCGCCATGTCCAGCGCGGAGCGCGAGGCCGACCTCGCCGAGGCCCTCGCCTTCACCCGGCTCCACCTCGCCTCGTCCGTCCGGGTCCCCCGGTCGTGACCGCGGCGGCCCCCGCCCCCCGCCGCCGTGGGCGCCCGTCCCGTACGGAGACGGCGGCCTCCCCGGCCACCCGGGAGGTCATCCTCGCCGCGGCCCGCGAGGAGTTCAGCGCGCGGGGCTACGAGAAGACGTCCGTACGGGGCATCGCCAGGACGGCGGGCGTGGACTCCGCGCTGGTGCACCACTACTTCGGCACGAAGGAACAGGTCTTCGAGGCGGCCGTCGAGGTCGCCTTCGCCCCCGCCCTGGACGCCCCGAACGCCGTCGAGGACGGCCCGCCGGAGGGCGTCGGGGAACGCCTGACCCGCTTCGTCCTAGGCGTCTGGGAGAACCCGTCGACCCGTGCGCCCCTGCTCGCGATCGTCCGTTCCGCGGTGAACAACGAGACCGCGGCGGCCGTCTTCCGCCGCCTGATCGCCGCCCAGCTGATGCGCCGCATAGCCCGGCAGCTGGACGTCCCGGACCCGGAGCTGCGCGCGGAGCTGGCGGCGGCGCAGCTGGTCGGCGTCGCGATGCTGCGCTACGTGATCAAGGTCGAGCCGCTCGCCTCGGCGGACCCGGAACAGGTCATCGCCCGGATCGCCCCGGTCGTCCAGGCCCACCTCACCAGCCCCTGACGCATCCCGCACCGCCCCCCACCTCCGACCGCCCCCTGCACCCGCTGCCCGAACCGGGAACCGCCACCCGAGACACGCATCCCGCATTCCGGACACCCCGTCCGGATCCTGGAGCACCGGCGTAGGCTCGACGGCAGTCATTACTCTCCGAAGGAGCGAGCGACGATGCCCGAGCTGAGGTCCCGCACAGTCACCCACGGCCGCAACATGGCGGGCGCACGCGCCCTTATGCGCGCCTCCGGTGTACCGGGCGCGGACATCGGCCGGAAGCCGATCATCGCGGTCGCCAACTCGTTCACCGAGTTCGTGCCCGGCCACACCCACCTCCAGCCGGTCGGCCGGATCGTGAGCGAGGCCATCACGGCGGCCGGTGGCATCCCGCGCGAGTTCAACACCATCGCGGTCGACGACGGCATCGCGATGGGGCACGGCGGCATGCTGTACTCCCTGCCCTCGCGCGACCTGATCGCGGACAGCGTCGAGTACATGGTGGAGGCTCACTGCGCCGACGCCCTGATCTGCATCTCGAACTGCGACAAGATCACCCCGGGCATGCTGATGGCCGCCCTGCGGCTGAACATCCCGGCGGTCTTCGTCTCCGGCGGCCCGATGGAGTCCGGCCGGGCCACCCTCGTCGACGGCACGGTCCGCACGCTCGACCTGGTCGACGCGATCTCCGACGCGGTGAACGACAAGATCTCGGACGAGGACATCCTCCGTATCGAGGAGAACGCCTGTCCGACCTGCGGCTCCTGTTCCGGCATGTTCACCGCCAACTCGATGAACTGCCTCACCGAGGCCATCGGCCTGTCGCTGCCGGGCAACGGCTCGGTCCTCGCCACGCACACCGCCCGCAAGGGCCTGTACGAGGACGCCGCGCGCACGGTCATGGACGTCACGCGCCGCTACTACGAGCAGGACGACGAGTCGGTCCTCCCGCGCAACGTCGCCACGCTCGCCGCCTTCGAGAACGCCATGGCGCTGGACATCGCCATGGGCGGTTCGACCAACACGATCCTGCACCTGCTGGCCGCGGCCCAGGAGGCGGGCGTCCCGTTCGGCCTGGAGGAGATCAACGCGGTCTCGCGCCGCGTCCCCTGCCTGGCCAAGGTCGCGCCGAACGTCGCCAAGGACCGTACGTACTACATGGAGGACGTGCACCGCGCGGGCGGCATCCCGGCCCTGCTGGGCGAGCTGCACCGGGCCGGCCTGCTGAACGAGGACGTGCACTCGGTGCACAGCCCGTCGCTGTCGGACTGGCTGAAGACGTGGGACGTGCGCGGCGGCTCCCCGTCCCCGAAGGCCGTCGAGCTGTGGCACGCGGCCCCCGGCTGCGTCCGCTCCTCCGAGGCCTTCTCCCAGTCCGAGCGCTGGGAGGCCCTCGACGAGGACGCCGAGAACGGCTGCATCCGCTCCGCGGAGCACGCGTACTCCAAGGACGGCGGCCTGGCGGTCCTCAAGGGCAACCTGGCCGTGGACGGCTGTGTCGTGAAGACGGCCGGCGTCGACGAGTCCATCTGGACCTTCGAGGGCCCGGCGGTCGTCTGCGAGTCGCAGGAGCAGGCCGTCGAGAAGATCCTCAACAAGCAGATCAAGGACGGCGACGTGGTCGTCATCCGCTACGAGGGCCCCAAGGGCGGCCCGGGCATGCAGGAGATGCTCTACCCGACGTCCTTCCTCAAGGGCCGCGGCCTCGGCAAGACCTGCGCCCTGATCACCGACGGCCGCTTCTCCGGCGGCACCTCGGGACTGTCGATCGGCCATGCCTCGCCCGAGGCGGCGTCCGGCGGCACCATCGCCCTCGTCGAGGACGGTGACCGCATCCGGATCGACATCCCGAACCGCTCGATCGAACTGCTGGTCTCCGACGCCGACCTGGCAACCCGCCGCGCGGCGCTGAACGGGGTGTACGCGCCGGTCGGCCGCGACCGGAAGGTCTCCGCCGCGCTGCGCGCCTACGCGGCGATGGCGACGAGCGCGGACAAGGGCGCGGTCCGGGACGTCTCGATGCTGGGCTGACGCCCGCGCCCGGGTGACGCCGGGCACCGGGTCCACGTGAAGGGGCCGCTCCTCGGGGGAGGGGGCCCCTCACGGGTTCCGCCCCCGACAGGGGGAGTCAACAAAGCCCACGACCGGAGCCAGGGCGGGCCTGGGCCGTCGGGGTCCCAGCCC
>NZ_JBWKDS010000015.1:168205-177450 GCF_056435845.1 Streptomyces sp. NPDC043867
GGGGGGGGGGGGTGGGGGGGTGGGGGGGGTGGGGGGCACTGGGGGGGGGGGGGGGGGGGGGGAGGGGGGTGCGGGGGGGTGTTCTCTTCGTGCGGCCCCCCCCCCCCTCCACGGCTCCCGCCCCCGACGGCGCGAGCCACCAAGCCCACCGCCCGGACCCATGTCGGCTCGCGCCCGCCGGGCTCCCGGCCCCGGCACGTCCCCGGCTCACCCCGGGCGTCTCCCGCTCACCACCCCGCCGGGTCGTTCCCCGCCACCGCGAACACCGTTCCGTCGGGCGCGCTCGCGTACACGCGTCCGCCCGCCACCGAGGGCGCCGGGAGCTGCGCCACGACCCGGTCGGACCGGGCGCCGAGCCGGATCGAGGTCTGGCCGACGAGCCGGCCCACGCGGCCGTCCACGGCGAGCAGCCGCCCGTCGGCCGAGGTGAAGTACACGTGCCGGGCGTCGGCGACGGGTGCCGAGCCCCGGCTGACGGACGTCTCCAGCCGCCACCGCTGTTTCAGCGTGTCCAGGTCGACGGCGACCATCCCGCCACCGGTGGCCAGCAGATGGACGGTGTCCCCGCGGACGGTGGCCTGGGCCTGCGGGAGCGCCACCGGGAGCGCGACCCGGCGCGACGTCTCCGTGCGCGGGTCGTACCTGACCAGGGCGTTCGTCTCACCGTTCAGGTCGTCGGCGGTGAGGACCAGAGCGCCGTGCCGGGTGCCGGCCGGGGTCAGCCGGCCCGCCAGCCGGGTGTCCCAGCGCACCGCCCCGGTCCCGGGGTCCACCGCGGTGACGTGCGTACCGGACCCGTCGGCCGTCAGGCTCGTGGCGTACGCGGGCCCGCCGCCGGGGAAGGCGACGACGGCCGGTGAGAGGTGCCCGGACAGCCGGTGGCGCCAGCGCTTGTGGCCGGAGGCGCCGTCGACGCCCGTGACGGTCCCGTCGGCATCGGTGAGCAGCACGGTGCCGCCCGCGTGCCCGACACCGCCGTACGCCGAGAGGTCCAGCTTCCAGCGCGTCCGGCCCGTGGCCGGGTCGAGCGCCTCGAGCCGCCGCCCCTCGTGGGTCACGACGTGCACCAGGCCGCCGGAGACGACCGGCGAAGGGACCGGGCCGGCCCGCTCGGTGGACGTGTGCCGCCACAGCACCGTGCCGTCGGCCGGGTCCAGCGCGGAGACCAGCCCGGGCTGCGCGCAGAACAGCTTGTCCGCCGCGTAGGCGCACTGCGGCGTCCCGAAGGCCTCTCCGGAGGAATGCGTCCCGGGGGAGCCGTCGGTGCCGGCGGGGCCCGCCGGGTCGGACGCCGGCCGGGTGTCCCAGGTGCTGACGACCGTCGACGCGGGCTGGGGCCGGTCACCGTGGGGAGCGTCGCGGTCCTGGAAGACCAACTGGGCCGAGGCCAGTCCACCGCCCACGACCAGGGCGAGCGCTCCGACGGCGAGGAGCAGCCGGTTGCGCAGCCGCCCCGCGGAGCCGCGCACCGCGTCCGCCTCCCGGCCACTGCCGCCCGGCGCGTCCGCCCCCCGGCCACTCCCGCCGGACGCGCCCTCCTCCCGTCCGCCGTCGCCCCGCCCTTCTCGCCCGTCACCGTCACCGTCACCGTCCCCGGCACTGCCGCCCCAGCCACCCTCGCGGGCCGCGTCCACGGGACCGAAGGGCAGGGCCGCCCGCTGTGCCGGTATGAACGCCTGGGTGTCGTACGAGGCGGCCGCCGAGCGCAGTTCCCGCATCAGCTCGTCGGGAGTGGGCCTGTCCTCCGGCTCCTTGGCCAGACAGCGCGTGACGAACGGCGCGAGGTTCTCCGGCACGCCGGTCAGGTCCGGCTCGTCGTGCACGACCTGGTACGCGACGACGTACGGGCTGTCGGAGTCGAAGGGGCCGCGGCCCGTGGCCGCGTGCACCATCACCGACCCCAGGGCGAAGATGTCCGCGGCGGGACCCACCTCCCGCGGACGCCGGAACTGCTCGGGCGCCATGAAGGGCGGCGTGCCGATCAACTTGCCCGTCTCGGTGTGCAGTTCGCTGTCGGACGGCCGGGAGATGCCGAAGTCGATGACCTTGGGGCCGTCCTCGGCGAGCAGGACGTTGCTGGGCTTGAGGTCGCGGTGGACCACCCCCACCCGGTGGATGTCCCGCAGCGCCTCGGCGAGTCCGGCCATCAGGCGGCGCAACTGACCGGTGCCCATGGGCCCGTTCCGCTTCACATGCTCGGCGAGGGTCGGCGCGGGGATGAACAGCGTGGCCATCCACGGACGTCCGCTGTCGGGGTCGGCGTCGACGACGGGCGCGGTGAACGCGCCGCTCACCCGGCGCGCGGCGGCGATCTCCTGCCGGAACCGCCCCCTGAACTCGGGGTCCCTGGCGAATTCCGCGTGGACGACCTTCACCGCGAGGCGCAGCCCGGATTCGCTGCGGGCGAGATGGACGACGCCCATCCCACCGGACCCGAGGCGATCCTCCAGGCGGTACCGGCCGGCGTATTCGGGAAGTTCCGCTTCCGCATCCGCTCCGGCGTTCCGCTGTGGCGCCATGGAACCCACCCCCGTGCTGTTCGTCCGCGCGCGACGCACGGAGCCTAGTCGATGCTTCGTGCGAGACAGAGGCGGCTTGCTAGCCTCCGCGTGCGACAGGCGAACAACTGTGCTTGGCGTGATGTCGACGGTCGTCCGTGGGACGGACGCGACATCCAGCCGGATTCATCCAGTCAGATTCAACGGGGGAGGCCTTCATGGCTGTTGACCGCATCGAGAGCACCGGGACCGAGAGAACGGAAACCGAGAGCACCGCGGCAGAGGCCGTGGCCACGACGACGGCCGCGAGCACGGCGGAGGCGGCGCTGCAGTACTACGCGATCGCACCGGGCCGGACGGTCAACGTCCGCAGCGGTCCCGGCACCTCGTACCGCATCGTCCGGGTCCTGCCCGAGGGCTCGCGCGTGGCGATCTTCTGCCAGCGCCCGGGCGAGACGATCAGCGGCCCGTACGGGACGACGAGCCTCTGGGACAACATCGCGAGCGGCGAGTACGTCTCGGACGCGTACGTGAAGACCGGCAGCGACGGATACGTCGCGCCGCGCTGCGGCTGAGCGCCGGTGCGCGGGGTTCGCGGGGGACCGGGTCGCGGGGGCGATAATCGTCGCGTGAGCAGCGACGAGACCGGTACCCCCGCGGGCCCCCAGCCCGAGCCCATCCGTTTCTTCGGCACGACGTGGGTGGAGCACGACGGCGGCTACGCGGCCCGCCGGGCCGGTGTGGCCGCCGGTTCCCTCGCCGCCGCGGTCGCCGCCTGCTTCGTCCTGCGCTTCGCCTACCAGGGCCTGGCGATCGCGGATGTGGGCCGGGCCGTGACGCTGCTGGTCGTCGTGATGTTCGCGGTGTGCAGCGCGCTCGCCTTCCGCCACACGTGGGAGACCTTCGCCGAGCGCCCCGACCCCGACCGGCAGGCCTCGCTCCGCGGACTCCTCGCCGTCGGCTTCGTCGGCTCCCTCTTCGCCTACTTCTTCCGCTCCCTCTCCGAGGCCCCGGGCGAGAAGCTCCACCGCGAGGAGTACGAGGCGGCCCGCACCCAGTACGAGCGCCGCACCGAACGCCGCACCCGCAACCCGTCCAGGAAGCGGCACGGCTAGGCCGTGTCCGCAAAGTCTCGTCGTCCGCCCGGAGGGCGGGTTCCGCGGCGTCTGGTGCGTGCTCTCGGCGTGCCGGGCGGAGACCTTCGTACTGGACCGTACTTGGGGCTTCGCCCGGTGCGGCGAGAGTGCGTGCCAGGCGTCGCGGAACAGGCGGGACTTTGCGGACACGGCCTAGCGCACCGCAGCCCTCCGGGGAGCGGCACGGCCGGCGCAGCGCACCGCAGCCCGTCCGGCGAAGCGGCCGACGTGCGCACTTCGGCCCGTCCGGCGTCCGAGGGCGAGTCCGCAGGCGATGCGGGCCGGGGGCGAGACCCTCGGGACGGGAAGGGGCGGAGGGGGCGAAAACCCGTCGGCGCATCACCGGTCGGCACGAAATCACCTGCCCCTCCCGTCCCGCCCCGGCCACCATGACCGTATGGCCGCCCCCGCACACGACTCGGACCGCGACTCGAACCCCACAGCCCACGCCTCCTCCCACCGCACCCGGGCCCACTCCTTCAACGCCGCCGCCGCCCAGTACGCCGCGAACCGCCCCTCCTACCCGGCCGCCCTCTTCGACGCCCTCGAAGACCTGGCGGGCCGCCCCGTCGCCGGCGCCCGCGTCGTCGACGTGGGCGCCGGCACCGGCATCGCGACCGCGCTGCTGCGCGCGAGGGGCGCGGACGTGCTCGCCGTCGAGCCGGGCGAGGGCATGGCGGCCGAATTCCGCCGCGCCCTCCCCGGCGTCCCGCTGGTCCGCGGCGACGGCAACGCGCTCCCGCTCGCCGCCGCCCGCGCCGACCTCCTCACCTACGCCCAGGCCTGGCACTGGACCGACCCGGCCCGCTCGGTCCCGGAGGCGATGCGGGTGCTGCGTCCGGGCGGCGCCCTCGCCCTGTGGTGGAACATGGACGCCCAGGACGTCCCGTGGATCGCCGCCCAGGCGGGCCGGGTGGAACGCCGCTTCGGGGCGGGCATCGGCAAGAAGAGCGGCGGCGGCCCCCGCGCCGAGCTGGCCTTCACCAACGCCCCGCACGTCCCCGAGTTCGCACACCGCCGGATCCGCTGGAGCCGCACGGTCCCCCTCGACACCCACCTCGCCAACATCGGCAGCCACTCGCTCTTCCTGGTCCTCGGCGAGGAGGGGACGTCGGCCTTCCTCGCCGAGGAGCGCACCCACCTCCTGGAGGTCTTCCCGGACGGACGGGTCGAGGAGATCTACGACGTCATGCTGATCGTCGCCACCCGCCCGTGACCCCGGCCGGCGGCCCCCACCGGCCCCCGGCCCACCCCCACCGGGCCGCCACGACCCGGCCGCGCGCCCACCCCGTGTGGTCAGCGCGGCGTCTGCGGCACGCCAACCCAGGCCTTGACGAGCGAGCACTCCAGCCCGCAATAATCATCACATGGTGAATATCAATCGGCGGCCGCCCGACCCCACCGCGCCCCCGGCCGTCCGCGCCGAAGGCCTCACCGTCGTACGCGGCACCCGCCAGGTCCTGCGCGGACTCGACTTCGCCGTACCCCGTGGGCAGATCACCGGCCTGCTCGGCCCCTCGGGCTGCGGCAAGTCCACCCTGATGCGCGCGACCGTCGGCACCCAGGCCAGGGTGACCGGCACCCTCGAAGTCCTCGGCCGCCCCGCCGGCGACGCCGCCCTCCGCTCCCGCATCGGTTACGTCACCCAGGCCCCCTCCGTCTACGACGACCTGTCCGTCCGCCAGAACCTCGACTACTTCGCCGCGATCCTCGACCCCGGCCGGCCGGCCGCCGACCGACGCCACGAGCACGTCACCCGGGCCATTGCCGACGTCGACCTCACCACCCACGCAGACTCCCTCGCGGGCAACCTCTCCGGCGGCCAGCGCAGCCGCGTCTCCCTCGCCGTCGCCCTCCTCGGCACCCCCGAACTCCTCGTCCTCGACGAGCCCACCGTCGGCCTCGACCCCGTCCTGCGCCGCGACCTGTGGAGCCTCTTCCACTCCATCGCCGCCGACCGCGGCGCCACCCTCCTCGTGTCCTCACACGTCATGGACGAGGCCGAGCGCTGCCACCGGCTGCTCCTGATGCGCGAGGGCGGGATCCTCGCCGACGGCACCCCCGACGCCCTCCGTGAGCGCACCGGCTCCGACACCGTCGAAGCCGCCTTCCTCCACCTGGTCGACGAGGCCGTCGTCGCCGGCCGGCCCACCCCCGCAGGCACCCCTCCCGCCACCGGCACCCCGGCCGCGAACGACGACCGTCCCCGCAAGGAGACCGCCCGATGAGCACCACCACAGCCACCCGCCCGGGCGCGGACCCGGCGGCCCGCCCGAGCGCCGTCAACCGCTCCCGCACCACCGCGACCGCGACCCGCGTCCTGCGCCAGCTCCGCCACGACCCGCGCACCATCGCGCTGATGATCCTCATCCCGTGCGTGATGCTCCTGCTGCTGCGCTACGTGTTCGACGCCAGCCCGCGCACCTTCGACTCCATCGGCGCCTCGCTGCTCGGGATCTTCCCGCTCATCACGATGTTCCTGGTCACCTCCATCGCCACCCTGCGCGAACGCACCTCCGGCACCCTCGAACGCCTCCTCGCCATGCCCCTGGGCAAGGGCGACCTCATCGCCGGCTACGCCCTCGCCTTCGGTGCCCTCGCGATCGTCCAGTCCGCGCTCGCCACCGGGCTGGCCGTCTGGTTCCTCGGACTGGACGTCACCGGCTCGCCCTGGCTGCTCCTGCTGGTCGCCCTGCTCGACGCGCTGCTCGGCACGGCCCTCGGCCTCTTCGTCTCCGCCTTCGCGGCCTCGGAGTTCCAGGCGGTCCAGTTCATGCCGGCCGTGATCTTCCCCCAGCTCCTCCTCTGCGGCCTGTTCGCCCCGCGCTCGGACATGCACCCCGTCCTCGAAGCGATCTCCGACGTCCTCCCCATGTCCTACGCCGTCGACGGCATGAACGAGGTCCTCACGCACCCCGACATGACGGCCGCCTTCGTCCGCGACGCCCTGATCGTCGCGGGCTGCGCCCTCCTGGTCCTGACCCTCGGCGCGGCCACGCTCCGCAGGCGCACGAACTGAAAGCCGCCACCCGCCGCAGGCGCACGACCCGAGAGGTGCCGGCCGGACGGCCCCCGTCCCGCCCAACGGACAGCACGGCCCTCCCGGCACCCCGGGTGCGAGGATGGACACCGGACGACGCACCCCCGGAGGGCACCCGCACATGAGCCAGAAAGTCGCAGTCCTCGGTACCGGCAAGATCGGCGAGGCCCTGCTCAGCGGCATGATCCGCGCCGGCTGGGCCCCCGCCGACCTGCTGGTCACCGCCCGCCGCCCCGAGCGCGCCGAGGAACTCCACCAGCGCCACGGAGTCACCCCGGTCGGCAACATCGAGGCCGCCAGGACCGCCGACACCCTGATCCTCACGGTCAAGCCCCAGGACATGGGCACCCTCCTCGACGAGCTCGCCCCGCACGTCCCCGTCGGCCGCCTCGTCATCAGCGGCGCCGCGGGCATCCCCACCTCCTACTTCGAGGAGCGGCTCGCCGAGGGCACTCCCGTCGTCCGCGTCATGACGAACACCCCCGCGCTCGTCGACGAGGCCATGTCCGTCATCTCCGCGGGCAGCCACGCCACCGCCGAGCACCTCGCCCACGCCGAGGAGATCTTCGGCGCCGTCGGCAAGACGCTCCGCGTCCCCGAGTCCCAGCAGGACGCCTGCACCGCGCTCTCCGGCTCGGGACCCGCGTACTTCTTCTACCTGGTCGAAGCCATGACGGACGCGGGCATCCTGCTCGGCCTGCCCCGCGACAAGGCCCACGACCTCATCGTCCAGTCCGCGATCGGCGCCGCCGTGATGCTCCGCGACAGCGGCGAGCACCCCGTGAAGCTCCGCGAGAACGTCACCTCCCCCGCGGGCACCACGATCAACGCCATCCGCGAGCTGGAGAACCACGGCGTGCGCGCGGCCCTCATCGCCGCGCTGGAAGCCGCCCGCGACCGCAGCCGCGCACTGGCCTCCGGCAACAGCTGACCCGGCCCCGAAGCCGGGGGCGCGCCACCCCCCGGCCCCCGGACCCCTGCCCGTCGCCGGTCATCCGCCCGCAGGCAGCAACCCGATCGCCCGGTACGCCGCGTCGACCGTCGGCCGCCCCAGCTCTCTCGCCCGCTCCGCACCCCGCCGCAGCACCCCCGCCACATGGGCGGGGTCCGCGCACAACTCCTTGTGCCTCTCCTGGACGGGCCTCAGCAGTTCGACCACGGCCTCGGCGGTGTCCCTCTTCAACGCTCCGTACGACGTGTACGACCCGCTCAACGCCTCGGGGTCACCACCCGCGCAGCTCGCGAGGATCTCCAGCAGATTGGAGACGCCGGGCCGCTTCTCCGGGTCGTACACCACGTCCTGAGCGCTGTCCGTGACCGCCCGCATCACCTTCTTGCGTACGGTGTCCGGCTCGTCGAGCAGATACACGACCCCCGGCCCGACGTCGTCGCTCTTGCCCATTTTCGACGTCGGCTCCTGCAGGTTCATCACCCGCGCCGCGACCTCGGGCCGGGTGGCCCGCGGCACCACGAACGTGTGCCCGTACCGCTGGTTGAAGCGCACCGCGAGATCCCGCGTGAGCTCGACGTGCTGGGTCTGGTCGTCCCCGACCGGCACCTCGTCCGTCCCGTACGCCAGGATGTCCGCCGCCATCAGTACGGGATACGTCAGCAGCGACAGGCGCACACTCCCGCCGCGCTCCCGCTCCCGGGCGGCCTTCTCCTTGTACTGGATCATCCGCCGCATCTCCCCGTCGGTCGCGACGCACTCCAGCAGGTAAGACAGCCGCGTGTGCTCGTCCACCTGACTCTGCACGAACACCGTGCACAGCTCCGGATCCAGCCCCGACGCCAGCAGCAGCGTGGCCGCCTGCCTGCTGAGTCTGCGCACCCGGGCCGGATCGTGGTCCACGGTCAGCGCGTGCAGGTCCACGATGCAGAAGAGGGCGTCGGCCCGGTGCTGGTCGACCTCGGCCCACCGCCGTACGGCCCCCAAGTAGTTCCCCAGCGTCAGATGCCCGGTCGGCTTGACCCCGCTGAAGATCCGCGTCATCACTCCACCTCCTGGTCGGGACCGCCGCGACCGCCGGCCGGTCCTCCCGGAGGGAGACGCAAAAACGGCCGCCGAGGCGGCGGCCGTTGGATGCATACGTGAGCACGGCCGCCCTCAGGCGGCCCACCACTGCTGGGTGCACGCATGCGTAGTCATGGACCGAGAGTACGCCTCCGGGGCGCTCCCAGGGGTGGAGTTGACACGCCCCTGCCCCGTACGTAATGTTCTCCGGGCTGTCCGACGTGAGCGCCGACTCCGGTCGGTCCCCGGACGGCCATTCCGCAGCAAGCATCCAACGAACGGCGTTCAGTCGTCGCGTCGTTTTCATGCGTGCTTGCGAAATGAGGAATCCCCGTTCGAAAGGACGTCGGCCCGATTAGCTCGGGAGCCGAGATTCCGCTAAAGTCTCACTCGTCGGAACGGCCCAAAAGCCGGGAAGGCAAGCCCCGCTGACTGGGAATCAGGCCCGAAAGGATCTGGTAGAGTCGGAACCGCCGGAAAGGGAAACGCGAAAGCGGAAACCTGGAAAGCACCGAGGAAATCGGAACCGGAAACGGTCTGATAGAGTCGGAAACGCA